>JAACET010000029.1 GCA_011682385.1 Actinomycetota bacterium
CTGTCGCAAGGGCTAGAACTACCCAGGCAGTCGCATCCGGACGATGTGGACCACCTAGCCGATTGCAGAACCCGCCTTCGTCTACGGCGTAGCGGCCGAGATCGCCGACTAAAGATTCTATAGATTCCTGGGCTGTCGTGCTTTGCATATCTAAGTCACGATCAATATCTAGTTTCAAGTTCCTATAATCTTAACCTCGGAATATGAGCGTCCGGACTTAATTACATTCTGCAAAGTCAGTTATAACTGCATTACAGCGGCTCAACTGCTGTTTTGCCGCTTGACAAGTCTTTGTTTCTTTGGTAGTTAGGTCTTTCGGGCAAGGGACTGAAAATACCTGTGTCGGCGGTTCATATCCGCCCCCGCCCGATATAATCAGCCATCACAAAGAAACTTCAGAATCAATGAATACTCAAGAAAAGCCAACAAGCACACCAGCCTCTGCGGATTCGACACCCAAGGGCTCCTCAGCTATCAAGACCGTGCAGGAACGTACGATCAAAATCGTTACAGCTATCCTGCATTGGCTGGAAGTCTGCCTGGCAGGCATCAGTATTATCGTGGTTATCATTGGGATTTGTTTTCTGCTCGGCGAACTTGTAGATTTCTGGGACAATCTCAGCCACGCCGGCCTTCAGACGACTATTGAGAACGTGCTCTCGGACATCCTACTGCTTGTAGTAGGCGTCGAGTTGGCCATTATGCTTATCCGCAGAAGGCCGGAGGACTTAGTAGACATAATCTTCTTCGTCATCGCTCGGAAGATGCTGATCAGGACCGGAGAGTTCTACGAGCTACTTATAGGTGTGGTTGCACTTGCCGGCGTGTTTGCAATTCGAAAGTATCTGGTGTGTCGGCCACAGACTTCAGATAACTGAACAAAGGATCTCACCCATGCGATACGCTCAAATAGCAGTAATGATCAGTCTAACAGTTTTGTTGGTCTCGTGCCAAGATGGACCAACGCCACAGCCCAAAGAAAGGACAGAAACAATGGTCCAAACAAACGGCAATACTCTGGTGATAATCGAAACCTCTATGGGTACCATCAAGGCTCAACTGTGGGCTGACAAGACTCCGCAAACGGTAAGCAATTTCCTCGGCTACGTCGATAAGAAGTTCTATGACGGACTGATATTTCATCGTGTGATTAACGGATTCATGATCCAAGGCGGCGGCATGAACGCTAATATGCAACCAAAGGCTACCGACAAACCCATCAAGAATGAAGCCGCCCCAGGACTATCCAATAATCGCGGCACACTGGCTATGGCCCGCACCAGTGATATCAATAGCGCCACGGCCCAGTTCTTCATCAACCTGGCCGATAACGACTTTCTTAATCAAAAGAGCAGCAAACCGGCGGAATTCGGCTATTGCGCATTCGGCGAAGTAGTCGAAGGGATGGACGTAGTCGATGCTATCGGCAAGGTCAAGACGCATACTGCGGGACCTTACGACGATGTCCCCGTTGATACGGTCGAGATCAAAAGCATCCGCCGAGCCGAGTAAGTAATCCCCGGCCTGCCCATGAATGAGGGCGTCACGATGATCGGCGGGTCAGGCCTGTGGCTATCGCGAAGATCAGCCAGAGAACAACTGCGCCAAGTGCTATTCCGAATACCGGCCAACCACCCCAAAGAGCGATCAGGGGGATGGCCGCTCCGGTCCAGAGACCACCGCCCATAACGGGTTCGTGTAGAATCTGCTTGTAAGCGAACGCGTCGGCTGCGGGTGATTCGTAGTCCGGGTCGACAACGCGAAGCAGCATCAGGCCCGTGGCGGTCACGCCCATCGACTGGCCCAACTCCGCAATTGAACGTTCAAACCAGGCATCCGGAAGCAGCCGGCGGGCAAGGCCGACGACACAAAAAACATTCCAAAGGATTCCCGCAGCAACCAAAATCAGCAGGGGGACAAGGCCCGCACGGATGAGCTTGACATTAATCGTGGCAATGGCTGCGACAACCAGGAAATCCAGGGCGATGTTCTGTATCCGCCGCATCAGGCCGGAGTCGATGAGCTGGTGGCGGTCGTACTTCTGATGGATCACCTGAACGATCAAGCCGCCGATCATGCAGAGCGGAAACAGAGGAAAGGAGCCGGCCACCTTAATAAGCGATGGGCTGTCACTGGCCCGGCCAAGGGAAAGCAGTCCCTGCTTTATCAGCCAACCGATGCCGACAGCCAAGCCGACAATGGCCAAGTGAAGCGTTAGTGACTCGATAGCGCTGGAAGAGACGGTCAGCTTACCAGCCTCGGGGCGATTCTCAACCGGAATCACACCAATCGAGTCGTCCTCCGGGAAGTCCTGCGGGCTGCGCCGCCGAACAACATATCCCTTTCTCTGAGCCCAATTGACCAGGGCCATGCCGACGACCACCGCGCCAAGTATCCCGAATGTGGCACTGGCCAGAGCGTAATCCTTTCCAGCAGCCCAGCCCTCGTTATTGAAAGTCTGGGCCATCCCCGCGGCTGTGCCGTGCCCGCCCTCAAAGCCCACAGGGAGAATGCCGGCAAACATCGCGGGAAGCTCCGGATTAATGTAGGTGATAGCCGTCAAAAACAAACCAATGCCTACAACATACTGCCCCCAGGCCACAATCTGCCCATAGGCCAACTGCGGGCCGGCTCGACGCCATATCGTCTTGAGGTTAGGTATGACCATGCCAAGGAACAGGCAGGCAAAAACTATGTTGATGAGAAAGCCTGGCAGTTTACCCCAGCCGGATGTGCAGAGAACCAGGAAAGTGGTGGCGGCCGGCCATCCACCCTCAGGGGCTCTACCGGGAAAGCTCTGGGGGGCTGGTGCACCAACCTGCCAGGCCTGCCAGTCGTCCGGCGGGGCTTTGTCGGTCACGCGCTGGGGCATGGGCGGCTGAGCCACATACAGAATCAGCTGGATGACGATAAGTCCCAGCAGCCCGGCAATAACGCTGGACGGCAAGTAGAGCTTCTGCAACAAAGATATTCTCATCCGCAACATGTGCCCGAGCCAGACGAGAATACACAGCGTGAAAAAGGATACCACAATCACGTCCATAAGATTCCTCCAGAAGCACCAAACTCGTGCCAGAATAAGGTGAAAGCAGCTAATTGCCAAGAAAGAGTTGATTCAGATATCCAACCACCAGAGCGGGACAAGTGGCCAACTTCTCGGGGCTAGGCAAATAAGCTTGCACGGGACCCGGTCAGCGCATATAATTTTCCGCTCAACTGTAATCCCCTGCAGTTGACACACAGAGATGACCAATGATGCTTGCCGGCGCTTTTTTATCCATTTTAGACCAAGACGGGAAAACGGCGTGATTTTACAGGATTCTTACAGCCCCCACTTAGAGCCTATCCGGAGGAACTAATTCGATGCGACTGATTCTCTTCGATGTGCCTTGCGCAAAACGCAGTAATTTCTATCCATTGTCCCTGAGCCGACCCATCTGGGAACTACGATGCGGCATAAGCACCCTGGGCGAAAAGCTCATAGCCAAGGCAACGGATGTGGCCTGCTTCGTGCCGGGCTATATGGCCGATTCGTATCGAGCCAAGACCAATATCAAGGTTAATGACGCCGGAACGCTGGCGGACCAAGACCTGCTGCTGGTGGACACCCGGATAAAGGCCTCGAGCTTTAATGTTGAAAACAGCGGACCCAGCGAGGTGGGCCTGACCGAGGACGGCGAGTGTCTGTATGCCCGAATAACCAAGGATGATCTGGCCAAGCTAAAGAAAGACTCCATAGAGGTGCTCCTGAACTCGGCCAAGGAAAAGCTGCCCACCACTAGGTGCGATTTGGCAACCTGGAACTACACCTGGGAGTTGGTGCTGGAGAACCCGCATCAGATTACCAAGGATTTCGCGGCTCTGGGCCGAAACGGGATCGAAGGTGAAGTCGAAGAACCCAAGGCCATCCGTGGCAGTGCTAAAGATGTGTATGTGGCTCCGGGAGTCCTGGTACATCCAATGGTAGTGATCGACGCGGCCAATGGGCCGGTGTATATAGATGAAGGGGCAGAGATCCATCCCTTCACGCGTATCGAAGGTCCCTGCTATATCGGCAAAAAATCGATCCTGCTGGGAGCCAAGTGCCGTGAAGGCAACTCGATTGGTCCGGTCTGCCGAATAGGCGGCGAAGTGGAAGAATCGATCATTCAGGGACATTCCAATAAGTACCATGACGGTTTTCTAGGACATGCCTACGTAGGGGAATGGGTGAACCTGGGGGCACTGACAACTAATAGCGATCTGAAAAACGATTACTCCAATGTCTCCGTAACCCTGGACGGACGCCGACCAATCGATACCGGCTCGACCAAAGTGGGCTCACTAATCGGAGACCATACCAAGACCTCCATCGGTGTGCTGTTCAACACCGGATCATACGTGGGCGCCATGGCCCTGATTATGGCTACAGGCAAACCGCTGCCCAAGTTTATCCCGTCATTCGCCTGGTTCCTGGAGGGCGTAACGACCAAGGGCTTCGGCAAAAGCAAACTCTATGGGACAGCCAAGATAGCCATGAGCCGACGAAAATTGCAGTGGACCGAGGCGGAAGAAGCTATGTGGGACGCCATTTTCGAATTAACATCGCCGGCACGTGATGAGGCCATCCGGCGGGGTCGACGACTGATGCTCAAGAAATAAGAGAATACAAAAAAATGGACCAAAACAAAATCGACGGGCTAGACAGTATATTCTATCCCAAAAGCGTGGCCGTTACGGGTGTTACGCAGACACCCGGCACCGTGCCATATGATATTTTCTATAACATCTTGGCCAGCGGATATAAAGGTGTTCTGTATCCGGTGGCGCCCGGCAAAAAAAGTATCAGTGCTGTAAAAGCTTACCGCTACGTAAGCGATATCGAAGCAGATGTAGACCTGGCGGTGATAGTCTTTCCGGCAATGGTAGTAGAAAAAGCCCTGGAAATGTGCGGCAAAAAGGGGGTTAAAGCAGCAATCATCATCTCGGCCGGGTTCCGTGAAGTAGGACCGGAAGGTATCAAACGCGAACAACGCATAAAAGATATATGTGCTGAATACAATATCTCCCTGATTGGTCCAAACTGTCTGGGAGTAATCAACACAGACCCGACAAGCATGCTGAATGCATCGTTCGCCCGCAAGATGCCGAGCGAGGATCGAATTGCCTTCCTGAGCCAATCGGGGGCCCTGTGCACGGCAGTACTGGACTACGCCCGCGGCAAGAATATCGGCTTCTCCAAGTTCGTCAGCTTCGGCAACATGGCCGGCGTAACGGAAATCGATCTGCTGCACTATCTGCATCAGGATGAAAAAACCGATGTCATTCTGCTGTATCTCGAGGAACTCCGCGACGGACGAGGCCTGATGGAAGCGGCCAAAAAAATCACACGAGGTGAGAATGCCAAGCCGATTCTGGCCATCAAGTCCGGTCGAACACCACAAGGGGCCGACGCGGCCTCGAGCCATACGGGCAGCTTGGCTGGTGAAGATTCGATATGCGATGCGGTCTTCCGCGAGGCGGGCATAATCCGAGTCAATACACTGGACGCAATGTTTAACGCGGCCATTCTGCTGGCCTATCAACCGATGCCGGCAGGTAATCGGGTGGCCATCGTAACCAATGCCGGCGGGCCGGGCGTAATGGCTACCGACGCGGCTGTAAGTTGGAATCTGGATATCGCCCGCTTTGAGCCAAAGACAACCGCCAAGCTGCAAGAGTCTCTACCGGCAGTGGCCAACATAAAAAACCCCGTAGATGTGATCGGCGATGCCCGCTCGGATCGCTATGAGGCGGCCCTGGATGCAGTTATAAAAGATGCCAACGTAGATCAGACCCTGGTTATCCTGACGCCGCAGTCGATGACCGATATCCAGGAAATTGCTCGGGGGATAGTGAAAGTCCAGGAAAAATCCAATAAGCCGATGGCCTGCTCCTTCATGGGGGCATCCGACGTACAAGTGGGGGTGGATATACTCGAGAGAGCCCATATCCCACATTACATTTTGCCGGAATTGGCCTGCAAAGCTATGGCCAACGTACAGCGAATCTGTAAATGGCGGCAGACCGACCTGACAGATTTCGCGCCTCTGCCGGTAGACAAAGCTGCGGCCCAGGCGATTATCAAGGACCTGCCCAAAGGATATCTGCGGGAAGATCAGGCCCTGGATGTGCTGAAGGCGTACGGTTTGCCGGTGCCGGAACACAAACTGTGTAAGAATGCCGACGAGGCTGTGGCCTTTGCCGAAAAAATAGGCTATCCGGCAGTACTGCGAGTTATCAGCCCACAGATCGTACACAAGTTTGATGTTAAAGGTGTAGCGCTGGGACTCAAAAACGCTGAACAGCTCAAAAAAGCCTACGAAGACATGGTTGCCCACATCGGCAACGTTCTGCCGGAAGCGGAAATCACCGGAATGCTGGTGCGAGGCATGATCCCAGCCGGCCATGAGGTGATTCTGGGCGCCAAACGCGACCCAGTGTTCGGGCCCACGCTGATGTTCGGGCTGGGCGGACTGTTCGTGGAAGTATTCAAAGACGTAACCTTTGCCCTGGCGCCAATAGACGAGGGTGCGGCCTCAAGAATGGTGCGAGAAATAAAAGCTGTGAGCATACTTCAAGGCGCTCGCGGGACCAAGGCTGCGGATATGGCCGGTATCGAAGAATGCCTGCGCAGACTAGGGCAGATGGTCAGCGACTTAGACCGAATATCAGAATTGGACATCAACCCCTTGCTGGTCGGACCGGCTGAGCAGGGCAGCGCAGTGGCCGACGTACGCATCAGACTGGATGGATAAGCCGAGTCTCTTTTTAAAATTAATCCGGAGGAACGCATGGACAAGAGCGAGATTCAAGAACGTGTCATCAAAGTAGTGTGTCAAGTGCTGAACACTGATAAGGATATGGTTGAGCCGTCGAGCAACTTCGTGTTTGACCTGGGGGCTGAAAGCACCCAGTCCGTTCAATTGGTGGCAGCCTTCGAGGAAGAATTCGGGATCGAAATGGAAGGCGAAGCCGCCCTCAGCGTCCAGACAGTCGGCGAGGCTGCGGACTTCGTAGCCAAATACGTCAAATAGCCGTGTATCGGCACAGCTTTTTCAGAGACCAAAGGTCTCGAAAGGAGAATGTAAATGGAAGTCTTTGTCTACCAGAAGTATGATGAGATATCACAAGCGTCGGCGAAGGTGGTGGCCGACACCATCAACAGCAAACCCAATGCCGTCCTGGGCCTGGCAACAGGGTCGACCCCGCTGGGGCTCTATAAAGAGCTGGCCCGCATGCACAAGGAAGAAGGCTTGGATTTCTCTCACGTTAGAAGCTTCAACCTCGACGAGTATGTGGGATTATCCCCGGATCACCCGCAGAGCTATCACTACTTCATGCACGAGAATCTGTTCAAACACATCAACATCGAACCGCAAAATGTGCATGTCCCCTCAGGAACCACGAAGAACTATCAAGCCTTCTGTGAATGGTATGAGCAGCGTATCGAAGAGTGCGGCGGAATCGACGTGCAGGTTCTGGGGATCGGCTCGGACGGGCATATCGCCTTCAATGAGCCGGGCAGCTCGCTTGGCTCGCGCACGCGGATCAAGACCCTCTCCAAAGAAACCATCGAGGATAACTCACGCTTCTTCGACAAAAAAGAAGATGTACCCATCTATGCCATCACCATGGGTGTGGGAACAGTTCTGGAAGCACGCAAGGTGATCCTGCTGGCCAATGGGGCTAACAAGGCCAAGGCCATCGCCGATGCGATCGAGGGCCCGGTATCGTGCATGTGCACAGCCAGCGTTCTGCAACTGCATCCGGACAGTTTGTTGTTCCTCGATACAGATGCAGCCGGCAAACTAAAAATGAAAGACTACTACGAGTGGATCCAGGCCAAAAAGCCCGGCGCTCCGGCTGGCAGCTAAGCGGCAAATAGCGCCGTGAAAAAAGGCGTGGAATACCTTACTCCCGCCGTCATAAGCCGTTAGGGGCTGATCTTCAAGATCAGCCCCTTTCATTGTGCCGGAAGTAATCTGCTCAACGCTTGCCGGAATGCAGATAAGTGATACAATTGAGGCTAAGCTGCTTGCAAGCGGCTTAATACGTTCATACGGGGCGGCCGTTCCGGCTGGACGACAGTCGGTGCGGTGCCGAGTAGCCCAACGGCAAAACTGCGGCGCATGAGCAAAGGAGCAACACAATGCCTGATGAGATCAGACCCACAAATCCGGTACCCCGCGAAGAAGATCCATTCCTCTCAGAAGAACCAATAGTAGCCGGCGAAGTAAGCGAAGCAGAAGAATCAATCGACCTAGTGGACCTTGAAGGGGACGGATCGGGCGGGACACCCACCCAAATAAAAGCCTTCGGACGCGGGGCCCGATCGGTGGCCACTGAGATTCGCCATGAAGAAGTACTAAAGCGAGCTGTGAATGTAACCGGGCAAGGTGCGACACGGACCCGGACGTTTCACAGCAAATTGAACGATGCAGCCTTGGCTCTGATGGACCAAGCTATCAACGAATGGATCGACGCGGCCAGCGTCGAAGTCAAATGCGTGTCCTCCTGCATCGGCACCTTCGAAGGAAAAAAACCTGAGCCGCACCTTATCCTAACCGTGTGGTACTAATCATATCACAGCAAGTTCGAATCCAAGAAAGATCGGCAGGGCCTGATCGGTGAGTGCCAAAATCAGTAAGTCAACAGGTGCGTCAATAAAACCAGTGTACGCGATCGCCGGCGAGACCGGCCGACTGCGGGACGCACAGCTGGCTCAGGTGAGAGAGCAGGTGCTGGCAGGAGCAGACTGGGCCATGTGCCGGCGAAGATTCGACGGGCCCCAATCAAACATAGCAGAAGTACTGGACGAGCTGCGGACTTTGCCTTTTCTGGGTAGCAGAAGACTGGTGGAAATTCACGAGGCAGAGGAATTCGTCAGTAAGTATCGCCAAACGCTCGAGGAATATCTGGCCTCGCCAAGCAACACGGCAGTGCTGGTGCTGGTGCTGGAGAAACCTCTGCCCGGAAATCAGCGACTGGCAAAACTCATCAACAAAATCGGTCAGTGCTACAACCTCAGCCCAGCTAAAGGACAGGACATCCCTTACAGCCTGGCCAGGATGGCTAAAGATCGATACTCCAAGACTCTACAACCGGACACCGCCCGAGCTATGCAGGAACTGGTGGGCGAATCGCTGAGTAGATTGACTGAGGAGCTGGAGAAACTGTCCCTCTACGTTGGCGATAGGCCGACAATAACAGTAGAAGATGTAGAAGATCTGGTGGGGGAAAATCGACAGCTCTCAGCCTTCGAAATGATAGATGCCCTGATCAAACAGGACACGGGGCAGGCTATGGCCCTGCTGGAAAGAGTTCTGTCGCAAGATCGAAGTGCTGAGTACACCATAATAGGGTTGTTGGCCTGGCACATACGGCGTTTGCGCAAGGCTAAGGTTCTGGTGGATCAAGGGTTGAGCGAAGAGCAGGTGTGCAGGCAAGTGAAGGTGTGGTATCGCAAAAGGGAATTCATGCAGTTGGTCAGGCAGAGCACGGCTGAATCGTTGCGCTTGGCCTGCAAGAAACTCACGCAAGCGGATCGGGCGATCAAAACGGGAATGAGCAACGTAAGGAATGCAGTGGAAAAGTTCATCTGGTCGCTCGCAGTGCAAAACGTATAGACACAATCACTGAAAAGAAGTGGGTAGGAAAGAAAATGCTGCCGGAACGAGTCGACAATCTGGAGATTATCCGTTGGCCTGATCCGCGATTAAAGGCGCCGGGCAAACGAATAGAGGTCTTCGATGAGCGTCTTAAGGCCCTGGCGGACAGAATGATCGAGTTGATGCATGAGTCCAACGGCGTGGGACTGGCGGCACCTCAGATCGGACTGAATCTGCAGTTGTTCGTGGCTCGAGCACCGGGGCAAATGGACGAACCACTCGCCTATGTTAACGCCGAACTGACCGAACGAGGCGGGACCATCACTTCAGAAGAGGGCTGTCTGTCGGCCCCGGGAATTACCATAAAGACCAAACGGGTGGGAAAGATCGGAATTCGTGCCCAGGACCTAAAGGGAGAATACTTCGAGCAGGAGGCCGACGGTCTACTGGCCCGCGTATGGCAGCATGAAGTCGACCACTGCAACGGAGTGGTTATCGTGGATCGCATGAGCCGACTGCAACGAATCACCTGCCGCCGGGCGATACAAGAACTGAAAGAAGCCCACGAACAGGCCAATCAAAGCTAACTCAGATCATATTCCTTGAGTTTGCGATAGAGGGTTCTGGCACCGATGCCCAGCATCTTGGCGGCCTGCTCGCGGTTGCCGTTGGTGAAATCCAAGGTCTTGCGAATGAGCTGTTTCTCAGCCACAGCGATACTCATGCCGGCGGAGATCTCGTTAGCCGTTGTGGCCACTTCAGTAGAGCTGCTCTGACGGTCGCTGGTCAACAGAGCTACAGGACGCGGGGCAAAGTGGCGGATCTCGTCGGGCACGTCTTCCAGTTCCAGCCGTTCACCGCGAGCCAAAACCACCATCCCCTCGATGACGTTGCGCAGTTGGCGAACATTGCCGGGCCAAGGATAAGCTGCTAAAACCCGACGGACATCCGTATCCAGGCCAGTTATGGATTTGTCGTGCTTGGCAGCGAATTCTTTGAGGAAGTGAGCCACCAGCAAAGGAATATCCTCCCGCCGATCGCGAAGGGGAGGAAGACTGATGCTTACTCCCTTGAGCCTGAAGTACAGGTCTTGGCGAAACTTCTTCTCTGCCGCCGCAACCACCAGGTCGTGGTTGGTAGCGGAAATCAATCTGACATCTACATTGATTGACTCATTAGAGCCCACGGGGGTAACCTCGCCGCCCTCCAACACTCGTAGGAGCTTGGCCTGCATGGCGCTGGAGGTATCGCCGACCTCATCCAGCAGCAACGTTCCTCCGTTGGCATGTTCGAAGCGTCCTCGGCGATCAGTGGTAGCTCCGGTAAAGGCGCCTTTGACGTGGCCGAAAAGCTCGCTTTCCAAAACGGATTCGTTGAGCCCGGCGCAGTTCAGGGCTACGAAGCGTTTGTTGCGACGATGGGAGTTGGTATGCAGAGCACGAGCGATAAGTTCCTTACCAGTTCCGGATTCACCTTGAATGAGCACGGTAATGTCGGAAGGAGCAACTTGCCGAACGGTGCTAATAATGTCCATCATGGCTTGGCTCTGGCCGACAATGCCTTCAAAGCCGAAATGCTCATTGAGCATTTGCCGCAAGAGCCGATTGTCGCGGATTAGATGGCCTCGCTCCAAAGCCCGCGAAACCACGTCGCGAAGGCCCTCGATGTCAATGGGCTTGGTTACATAGTCGTAGGCGCCGTCCCGTAGGGCCTCGCGACAAGTGGCTACCGAGGCGTGGGCGGTAATAAGAATCACCTCCGTACTGGGTGAGTGCTGCTTGGCGGCCTGAAGCACAGCTAAGCCGTCGATATCCGAGCCAAGGATCAGGTCGGTGATGACCAGATCGTAGGTTTGCTTAGCCAAAAGTTCAACCGCCTTCAGGCCGGTGGTGACGATGGTGCAGTCATATCCGGAACGGCTCAGACCCTCAGACAAGGCCTCGGCATGGGCTGACTCATCCTCGACTATCAAAATTTTAGGTTTCGATTCCATCAGCAGCGCACTTGCAGAGTAATCAAACAAATTCACGAGGCCAAAGGTAATGATATCCGAAAACTGGTTCCACGGCCAGGGGTGCTGTGGACCTCGATGCTGCCCCGGTGGGCCTCAATGATCCGCTTGGTGATAGGCAAACCCAGGCCGGAACCGCCCAGCTTGGTGGAAAACGATATCTTAAACATTTTCTGCTTGTCAGACTCAGATATTCCCGGTCCGGTGTCAGCTATATCAATGACGGCCAAAGAAGCGTTCAACGAGGTGCGAATGATCAGCTCTCCGCCATCGGGCATGGCCTGCTGGGCGTTAATCATGATATTGAGTAGAGCCTGCTTGAGCAGGTCCGTATCAATGCTGCAAACCAGCGGGCCCGGATAAAACTGATGCCGTAAGGTCAGACGGGCAGACTGAGCCTGAGGAGAATAGAACTCAATCATGTCAGCCAACAACTTGTTGATGTCAAAAGAGGACGGATGCAACTCCGGGCGCCGGACGTATTGCAGCACGTCATCGAGCAGGCTGCTGAGCCGACGAGTCTCCTGGCGAAGCACATCAAGCCGAACCAAAGTGTGACGCTCACGGTCGTCAGCGGCTTGCTGAAAATCCTCAGCCAATAGCTTGAGGTTGACCGTAATGGTAGAGAGCGGGTTTTTCAGTTCGTGAGCCAGGCTGCCGATAAGAGCGCTGAGATCGGTCTGGCCCCTCTGGGCGAGCTGCTCAGCACGGCGGGCGCGGCCGATTGCCTTGCGAGCGTACAACAGCGCAATCAATAAGCCAACAACCAAGCCAAGGACTACGCTCAGAAGAATCCAGCAGTAGGGCATACTGAACCCATCCTTCTGCGAAGTAGTGAGCGAGGCGAACCCTCAAACAGCCAGCCCAATAGCACCCGAAACCAGAGATACTAGGAAGAAGCCGTTTCTTCACGCATGGCAGCCTTGCGCGAGAGCTTGATACGGCCTTGGTCGTCAACAGCGATGACCTTGACCTGCATGGAGTCTCCTATGCGACAAACATCGCTTACCTGAGCTACGTAACTGTCGTCCAGCTCGGAAATGTGGCATAGACCGTCTTGGCCGGGCAGTATCTCAACAAAGGCGCCAAAGTCCTTAACACTGGTAACGCGTCCGGCGTATATCTGTCCGACGCGGGCCTCCTCAGTCATAGCCTTAATTATCTCTTGGGCCCGCTCAGCTCCGGCGGCATCGACACCGGAAATGGTTACGGTGCCGTCGTCATCAATGTTAATATCCACGCCGTGATCAGCCTGGATTTTCTTGATAGTCTTGCCGGCCGGGCCAATGACTTTACCGATTTTCTCAGGGTCGATCTTCACGGTGAGAAGCCGGGGAGCATGTTCAGAAATAGCAGCCCTGGGAGCATCGATAGTGGCCAACATCTCGCGAAGTATGTTCAGCCGAGCTGTCTTAGCCCGGTCCAAGGCGGCTACAATAAGGTCGTGACGCAACCCCGAGGCCTTCAGGTCCAACTGAATGCCGGTGATACCGTTTTGGGTACCGGCGACTTTAAAGTCCATATCGCCAAAGTGGTCCTCTTCGCCCAGGATGTCAGTTAATAGTACGTCACGGCCTTCCTCCGAAACCAGGCCGATAGAAATACCCGCCACCGGATCCTTGATGGGTACGCCGGCGTCCATTAGAGCCAGAGTAGCTCCGCAAACCGTGGCCATCGAACTGGATCCGTTGGATTCCAGGATGTCGGAAGTTACCCGGATAGTATAGGGAAACTGCTCAGCAGCAGGCAACACCGGGGTCAGGCTCTTCTCAGCCAGGGCACCGTGGCCGATATCACGCCGTGAAGGACCGCGAAGGGGACGGACCTCGCCCACAGCAAAGGGCGGCATAATATAGTGCAGCAGGAACTTCTTGCGGTATTCGTCTATAAGGCCGTCCACGATCTGCTCGTCAGAAGGAGAACCCAGGGTGACAGAAGTCAGAGCCTGAGTCTGCCCGCGAGAGAATAGGGCCGATCCGTGAGTACGCGGCAATATGGCCACCTCACTGGTGATCGGACGAATATCCTCCGGTCCACGGCCATCGACGCGTAGGCCGGCTAAGATTAGCCGACGGACGACTTCTTTCTCCACCTTGGCAAAAGCCCCAGCTACCTGAGCGGCATTGTATGGGGCAACCACATTCTCCGGAGCCAACTCAGCTACCAACTCGGTGCGGAGGTCACTAACAGCCTGATCCCGCTGAAGTTTGTCAGGGATGGCCTTGGCCTCGCGCAACTTGTCGGCTACCTTGTCGCGAACCGAGACCAATAAATCGTCAGAAAATAAAGGTATTATTTCCTTCTTGGGCTTGCCGCACTGGGCCAGCAACTCCTCCTGCATTTGAATGATCTGTTTGATAACGTCACGCCCGTGAAGCACCGCTTCGGCAATGCGCTGCTCGGAAAGCTCGCGGCTGCAGACCTCGATCATGTTCACGGTCTCGGCACCGCCGGTCAAGACCATGTCCAAATCGCTGGACTCCAACTGGGTGTGCGTGGGATTGACCACAAACTCGTTGTCGATAAGCCCTATACGGACAGCGCCAATGGGCCCATTAAAGGGAATGTCCGAGAGACACACGGCAGCCGAGGCCCCAATCATCCCCAACAAATCGGGGTCCTGTTGCTGGTCGGCTGAGAGAACCATAATCTGAACCTGTACCTCATCGCGATAGCCGGCTGGGAACAACGGACGCAGCGGACGATCAATCATCCGCATGGTCAGTGTTTCCTTGGTCGTGGGGCGACCTTCCCGCTTAAAAAACCCACCGGGAAACTTACCAGCCGCAGAGGTCTTCTCACGGTAATCAACGTAAAGAGGGAAAAAATCCAGGCCTTCCCGAGGCTTAGCCACAACCACTGTGGCCAAAACGATGGTGTCACCATAACGGACTGTAACAGCACCAGCGGCCTGCTTGGCCACCTTACCTGCTTCCATAGACAATAATCTTCCGGCAATTTCTCGTTCTACTTTGTATGTCATCATATTCCACCTACCTACTTTCCTACTTACCTACAGTTCAAACTTCCTAACAACACAACAATATATACACAGCTTATACAAAAGAAGGCAAAACCAACTCCCAGGCTGTAACTCCACCAACGGACAACGCCGACAGCCGAGATCTCGCGGGCCAATTCCGGGATAATAAAGGGAAAAAGCCAATCCTCAGTGCCGCGAAACGACACTGAGCCTACAAAGGAATGAAACTCACATGCACTGTCCGCACCAACCCCGGCTCAAAGCAGTCTATTTTCGCAGCCCCAATCTTACCTTAATCTGACGATAACGTTCTAAATCACTCCTAACCAAATACTTAAGAAGAGCAGACCTCTTGCCGACCATCTTCAACAATCCCCGTCTCGATGCAAAATCTCTGGCATGGGTCTTAAGGTGACCTGCCAACTGATTGATTCGCTCAGTCAGGATGGCTACCTGTACCTCGGCCGAGCCAGTATCCGATTCGTGTCTGCCAAACTCTTCTACGATCTTCTTCTTGTGTGTCTGCGTGAAGGTCATTCTGACAACAACTCCATACAATAGGCAACGTTACAACCCAAAATAATCAGTTTATTATAATGGGCACTATTAACCAGTGACAAACATAATCCTACACTTACCAGTCGACTGCGGCTCAGTAACGGCTCCGACAGATCCTACTCTTCAACCTCTTCAACTCCGAGCAACCGAGAAACCACCTCCAGCAAACGCTCCATACGGAACGGCTTGTTCAAATAGTCCTCCACGCCAAGGCTCTGGGCATAGGCCTTATGCCTCTGACCAGGATTGGCGGTAATCATAATTACAAAGGGCTTCTGACCTTTCTTCCTGCCCCGCTTAATCTTCTCCAAGACCAGGAACCCACTACGCTTGGGGAGCATCATATCCAGGATGACCAGGTCGGGAGAATGCTCGGTAGCTAATTCAACCGCAGAGTTGCCATCATCAGCCACCAGGATCGTAGCACCCAATGGCTCAAGGATAGCCTCGATGGCGTGACGCACCTCGGCGTCGTCATCGACCAACAGAATAGTCTTATCAGCTAACTGAGCCAAAATCACCTCAAAACAAAAAACCTACCGCCGGATAGCAAATATTCTGTGAGACCTCTTCCCGCTAGAGCCCACAATATAGCTCATTATTACCAGAACAAATACTCAAACCATAGTCGGCAATGAGGGACATAGGAGTGACTGTCGGGGTAAGCAGTACCCCACCGGCTACTATAGTGTCAGGAATCTTAGGAGAACTAAGGGCTGTTGTCAAGCTGATTTCAGCCATTCTGCGACCCAAGAGCGTCCGGAAGGGGCCAAAAAGCAGCCATAGGCCGATAAAAGTGATGTTTTTTGCACTGGTGTGACACACAGCTGTCACAGGTGCACTGGAAAATAAAAGGCTCCAAGGCGATAGTTTAATAGGAAGGGGGAAGAGCCGACGCCCGGAGTTGCCCTGGGGCGAGAATAGCCAGTCAATTCTGCTCTGGCATCTCGTGGGGGACCCAGGGCAGCGACGGAACGACGGCAATAGCACATCAGCAAAGGATTCTTCAATCATCTGACTTATGATCCGTCACTAGACAGGCAAAAACCTGCGGTCATGAGAGCGCCGCCATGTCAGCCTGATTAAAGCACACCGCAAAGACAGGCCGATAAACAGCCCAGACGTGCTTCAGACTTGACGTAAACTTGGCCCCCGGCTAACATGCGCTTATGATCGTTTCCACCAAAGAAACCGCCAAAAGTACGCCCTGCGGAGCTGCAACCTTTGCCGGCAAACAAGTCCACATGGTCGGAATAGGTGGGGCAGGAATGAGCGGCCTGGCAGAGTTGCTGAGCCGACATGAGGCCCTGGTAAGCGGCTCAGACTGCCTTAACAGCAGCGCCACCGAACGGCTAAAAAACCTGGGTATACAAATATGCCTGGGCCATCGCGCCGGGCATGTTCCGGAAAAGACTACCACCCTGGTAGTCTCAGCAGCTATCCGGCCGGATAACCCCGAAGTACTCGAAGCCAAAAGAAGAAATCTGCAGATCCTCAAATACGCCCAGATGCTGGGGGCCTGTATGAAAGGACTGCGAACAGCGGCCATAGCCGGTACACACGGCAAAAGCACGACCACAGCCCTGATAGCCTATATCCTCCGCTGCGCAGGAGTAGACCCCACCTTCGTGGTAGGAGCAACGGCTGAGCAGTTGGGCGGCAGCTCGGCTGTGGGCAACTCGGATGTCTTCGTGGTAGAGGCCTGTGAGTATGACCGCTCGTTTCTGAATCTATCGCCGAAGATAGGCGTTATCCTCAACATCGAAGAGGACCATCTGGACTGCTACAAGGACCTGGGGCAGATCGAAGAGGCCTTTCACAGCTTCGCCTCACTGGTGCCGGCCGATGGTACGCTGGTAGCTAAAGAAGAAGACCGAAGCATAAAACGAGCCACCGAAGGTGTTGAAGCGCCAGTGGTAACCTTCGGACTAAGCAAACGCTCTACCTGGCAAGGGACTAACCTGACGTCAAAACTGGGGAGGTTCAACTTCGACGTGCTGCATGAAGGACATCGCTACGGAACCTTCGAGCTGCGGATCGGCGGAATTCACAACGTGTATAACGCCCTGGCGGCTATATGCGTCTGCCATCAGTTGGGAGTCACGGCAGAACAAATGGCCAAGGCACTGCTGAGTTTTTCAGGGGCTCAGAGGCGACTGAGCTTCAAGGCCTCGCTAAGCGGAATAACGGTGATGGATGATTACGCACATCATCCCACGGAGGTACAGGTGACCCTCAAAGCGGCCCGGGATATGGTGCAACCCAAAAGGATATGGTGTGTCTTTGAGCCTCATCAACACAGCCGAACACGCTTTTTACTGAAGGATTTTGCGGCCAGCTTCGGCAGCGCCGACTTCGTGGTTGTGCCGGACATATATTTCGTGCGAGACTCGGAGGCTGAGCGAGCCAGCATATCCAGCAGAGACTTAGTCAATCATATTCAGGCCAACGGCGGCCAAGCAGTGTATCTGCCAAAGTTCGGGCAGATTGTCAGGTATCTAAAAAACAAATTGGAACCGGGCGACCTGGTAATAACCATGGGCGCAGGCCAAGTATGGGAAATTGCTGATGAAATTGTTCACTGGCTTGGATCAGATAGTTAAATACGACGAACCTCTGGCTAAACACTGCTGGATGGGACTAGGTGGTCCGGCAAAATACTTCATTACGCCGGGAAACCGTGAGGAACTGGCAGAAGTAGTCAAACGCTGCCGGGAAAACAACCTGGCCATGCAGGTACTCGGTGCAGGGGCTAATCTGCTGGTGCTGAGCAAACAGATAGATGCAGCAGTAATCCGCCTGAGCCCGGAGAGTTTCACCCAGATAGAAATAGACGGCACAAAAGTACGTGCGGCAGCGGGTGCGGATTTGCCTCGCCTGGTACGCCAGTGCATCCGGGCAGGGCTCAGCGGCCTGGAACCGTTGGTAGGAATACCAGGTACCGTGGGCGGCGGAGTACGTATGAATGCCGGCGGGCGGTTCGGAGATATAGGAGCAGCCATCAGAAGTGTAGATGTTATGGATAGTGCCGGGCGAGTACACAGCCGGGACAAAGAAAGCCTGGTCTTCGGCTATCGACGGACCAACATAGCAGCCAAATTCATTCTGGGAGCCTGCTTCGACCTGGAGCCGGATGATCCCCAGCGGGTACTCCGGCAAGCCAAACAGATGTGGATATTCAAAAAGAACAGTCAACCGCTGGCCAACAAAAGTGCCGGCTGTGTGTTCCGCAATCCGCGTGCGCTATCGGCCGGGGCACTTATCGATCAGGTCGGGCTCAAAGGCGAACGCATCGGCGGAGCGATGATATCACCGGTGCATGCCAACTTCATCGTAGTAGATAAATCGGCCAAGCCGAACGACGTGCAAAAACTGATCTCGCTGATGCGTCAGAAAGTCCAGGAAAAATTCGAGGTGCAACTGGAATTGGAACTGGAAATCTGGTGAAAAGAAAGGCACAAAGAAGAAACAGAAAGAACTCACCACGAAGGACACGAAGTAGAAAAGAAGAAAAGACTGGATTCCTGCTTTCGCAGGAATGACAAATTGATAAAAACAAGATGTGACCTCATGAGTGGAACCGAAATCATAACACCACAACAGGATGAACAGGTGGAATCAGGCCAGTCCAAGAGGATTGCTGGGTCCCTGGCAGTAACAGTGCTGATGGGTGGGCCAAGCAGCGAACGAGAAATCAGCCTGAAATCCGGCAAAGCAGTGGCCCAGGCCCTGGAACATATGGGCCACGATGTGGTCCAGGCAGATATCGGGCCGGACGATCTGGCTGCGCTGGACAGGGGAAAACTGGACGTGGTCTTCCCAGCCCTGCACGGGACATTCGGCGAGGACGGGGCGATCCAGGAAATCATGGAACAACGGGGAATAAAATACTGCGGGGCCGGGCCGACGGCCAGCCGACTGGCTATGGATAAAATGGAATCGAAATGGCGATTCCTACAGGCCGGCATACCCGTGGCCGACGGCGGAATAATAGATCGGTCGGATAAAAAAGAACTGCACAGCAGATTGCTCGATAGGCTGGGCTTGCCGGTGGTAGTCAAACCGGTGGATCAGGGATCGAGCCTGGATGTGATAATAGCAACCGATGAGAAAATCCGCGAGACAGCTATCGAAAAGCTCGTCGAGAAATACAGCCGATGTATGCTGGAACGCTTCATCGCGGGGCGCGAAATTACCGTGGGGGTTCTGGGAGAAAAGGCCCTGCCCATAATAGATATCGTTACGCCGGGCGGGTTCTTCGACTTCGCAAATAAATACGAATCGGCCACAACAGAGTATCGGCTGGATATAGACCTACCGAAGGAAGTCTACCGCCAAGTGCAGCGGGCGGCCCGGCAGGCTCATTGTGTTCTGGGCTGCAGAGACTTTTCGCGAGTAGACCTGCGACTGGATGCCAAAGGACGACCGGCTGTTCTGGAAGTCAACACCATACCGGGGCTGACAAGTAGAAGTCTGCTACCGATGGCGGCTCAAAAGGCCGGGATAAGTTTCGAGCAGTTGTGCGATCAGCTAATCCGGATGGCTTACGGAAGATGATTGCGGATTTAACGGCGAAGAACTCACCACAAAGATCACGAAGTAAGATAAGAAACGGAAAGAAGGGGATTTTTTGACGCTGATTACGCAGATTTCGCTGACGATAAGAAAGAAAAAGACAGACTCGAGGTGCTGAGTAATTGTTCGGGAAAAAGAAAAAAAAACCGAAGGCGCGTCGTAGCCGGGCGGTGCGGGTACCTAAACCTAAACGCGTCGATGCGGCTACGCTGGCCAAGCGGCAAAGAATACGGCACATTGTGCTGGGAGTAGTAATAAGCGCAGCGGGGGTGCTGGCAGTAATAGCCGCGGCGGAATGGCTGAAAAGCCGAATGCTCCAAGAGGTGCCGGTGAACAGAGTGGTCGTGGCTGATGGGCCGGATTGGCTGGATGAGTCGGCTATTAAAGAGATTCAGTCAGCGGCTATGGAAGTGGTCCGCGAGAATCCCGCGGATAAAAACCTGGCTGAGAAAGTAGCGGAAAAGCTGGCGGGGAATATCTGGATCAGAAAAATCCCGGCTGGCGGGGTGGTGAATAACTACGACGGTAGCTTGGTTATCCGCTGTGAGTATCGTAAGCCTTTGGCTATTGTCGGGGCTGGCGGCGTGTGGGTACGCGTAGATAGAGAAGCTCTGGTATTGCCGGGCAGGTTTCTGCGCAGCGGCGTGCCGGCGGGAAAATACAGAGAGATTGTCGGCGTGAAATCGAAGCCGCCAACGGCTGGGCAGCTGTGGCCGGCTGAGGACCTGTTGGCAGCAGTAAACATACTCAGGCTGATCGACGGAAAGCCGTTCACGGGAGAGATTACAGCTATCGACGTGAGCAACTATCGCGGACGGCGGAACACATATAAGGCCCATATCGTGCTGACCACGGAGAAACAGAGCGAGATCCGCTGGGGGCGGGCTATCGGGACGGAAGGGCGGATCGAAGTTGGCTACGAAATAAAGCTGCGCCACCTCGAAGATCTGTTCATCCGCTACGGCTCACTGAATAAGCTGGTGCATGCCGATCTTCGGGGGAAAAAAGTCCTGGTCAGATTGCGCGACGGGGAATAAGTGGGGGAAAACGGTCACTGCCTCGGGTTCTTTTGGATAGGGGTTCACAATGGGTTTTATGGAATGGATGGACAAGGAGGCAAGAAAGGATAGGAAGCATTTAGACAAAGCTTTTAAAAATAAGAAGGTCAGGGAGTTCCTGAAACAGGAGAATCTTGGGTTTGACGACTTAAAGGAAGCTTATAGAAGAATACGGATGTTGGGGATTAGGAAGTCTGGTAAGAAAAAAGCATTGGTAGATATCACTACTGTCCCATTAACTTGTAACGGAAGTCTTGTAAGTCGAATAAACATAAAAGGTTGTGAGAACAAATGACTGGGATCGACTTGAAATCTCCCGTAGACTTTGGCCGTAAAACTTTCACTGATTCATTGAAAGGGTCGGCCAATGTACACCGGGCGAATAGTTTTCTCACAACTGATAGACTTTCTTCCCAAAAAGCAATTCGACAGATGCGTTCGACGGTATCAGGGCAACCATCGAATAAAGACTTTTTCCTGTTTCGATCAATACCTTTGTATGGCCTTTGCCCAGATAACCTATCGGCAGAGTCTTCGAGACATCGAAAACTGTCTTCGAGCAATGCAGTCGAAACTCTACCATTGCGGAATACACGGGAAGGTTTCACGCAACACATTGGCAAATGCAAACGAGCATCGAGACTGGAGAATCTATGCCGACTTCGCACAGATTTTAATAGGCAAAGCCCGAATACTTTACGCCAACGAAGACTTCGGCATTCAGTTGAACCGAGAAGTCTATGCCCTGGATTCAACCACCATCGATTTATGTCTTTCA
>JAACET010000117.1 GCA_011682385.1 Actinomycetota bacterium
GCCGCCGGGGCCAGCCAGTCTCGGATCAGCTCCAGTCCCACCTGCACCGGCCGAAGTCGGCTCGAAGTGGTATAACTGCATTCGATACCGTATTCGTCTCGCAGCAACTCCACATTGGCCGAGCCGGTCTGATCGCTGCGTCCGGTACCGGCCGGGTCCACGTAGGTCGCGGTAATAGCGTAGCCTCGCTCGGCTTCAAGTTTCAGCATGGCCTCGATGTTGTCACGCAGCCGACGATTCTGGCCTTTGTGCTCCGCGATGACCCATACCGTCTGGTCGGGCAGCAGTTGAAGGTACAAGCCGGCAAAATAATTCCAGCCCCAGTCTATGGCCCGATACACCGGAAGGTCCGCCCTGTGAGTCACTTGATCGCTGACGTGTTGGCCGTTCATTAGCGGATCGAATTCCGGAAAAACCAGCCCCTCGACCGTCGGCCTTTCGCACAGGGCCTCAGCAGACCAACGATTCTTCGACCAGTTGCGGTACTGTCTGATCGCGTCGTCAATCTTTACCAGGCCCTCACCTTCTTTGGCTTTGCCTTGACATGTCTGCCATAGACAACACCGGCTGCAACTGCGATCCGGACTGCAACGCTCGATGCTTTCCCAGATGTTCCACTTGTGCATGGTAAAGCCGTTATCCGGTACGGCCGTTACCAGTTGGGCCATTGTTCCTCCCGGACGATGAAGGGTGCTCAGCCCCACTTCTCTGCCGGGAATATCAGCTCGGCCGGATATCATCCCCGTGGCCGCCTGGGCGATCTCGGGGTCCATGACGTCGATCTCATCCTTGTACAGCCGAGGCACGTGCGGACCACGTACACTGTTCTGGCTGGCAGTCAGAATCCTGATGCTCGAGGAGTTGGCGTACCTGGTGATCGTCTCTCGCGGGGAATTCGTGAGCAAATCAGGCAACACTTCCCAACTAAACCGCTTAGTATAAGCGTACATGTTCGAGGCCTGCAGCTTTGAGCCCGAAAGGATCAGACTCTCACAGCCGGGGCAGAACCTGCTTTCCAGACAGGCCAGGATTGCTGCGGCCAGGGTCTTAATGCCCCCGCGGTTGGCATAGGCCAATACATCTTTGCCCTGGTGAAAAAAAGCGTCAGCCAGAAAATCAAACGGACTACTATGGTCGGCTGTGAATTGGCGTCGCGGTAATCCGATTCCAAAAAAGATTTTTACGTAGGCCCAAAGTTGTTGTTTATTCCTCGGTTTGCGTTGCCGGAAGCTGCTCGCCACCGCCTGCCAGGAGCTTCGCGAAGACATTCCACTCATTCTCAGTCCAGTGCTTAGTTAGTGCCTCGGTCACGTTGTTGTGTTCTTGTCCATCGAAAGGTTCTTTGGACTGATCCGCTGTACTTTGAGCCAAAGCCAACTTGAGCAGATCCACCAGGGCCTTGCGTCCCGTCTCGTCATCCCGGCTGCCTAACTGGAGGAGTCGGCCGAGGACCCAACGGAACCGCGAAAGAATCAATCGTTGACCAGCCGTCCTGAATTCCCGGCTGAGCTGATCTACTCGCCGCTGCACTTTCGACTTGGCCAGATGACGTTCTACTACGGGCACCGACAGGGAAAGTTTTTGGCCCATAGCCTCGACCGACAGTACCGCTTCAGCCTGCATCCGGCAGAGCTGCTCGAGCTTTGCTGCGCTGAGCTTTTTTGCCGTCACAAATCATCTCCGGATGTCAGGGCCCACTATGGGTTTTCAAAAACTCCTGAGCTACAAAGCACAAGGCCCGACCTTGCGGCGTGTCGCCTTGCTGGGCAGTTGGGCTGGACTCCCCGGCTGCGGCGATAGCCTCTTCGATCACAGCTATCTGCTCGACAGTAGCAAAAACCGTCCAGGGTAGAGCCAATTGTTCATCGTCCGGATGAGCCAACTCCGCCGGCGGAGCGTTGAGTTCCAGCAGCTTGTCGAGCTCGGCCTGTGATTCCGGCAATAACTCGGTGAGTTGACTGCTGGACAATTCCAAATCCTGCTGCAATCCCCCCAACAGTTGAGCCCTCTTGTCCGGGTCATCCTGGCCTTGTAGCCGATTCAAGGTAGCCACCAGGAGCTTGGCCTGGGCATCACTCAAATCGCCCCAGTTATCCACCCGCACCTTTCGGTAGCTCAACTCCTTTAGAACATTGAGCCGATGGTGTCCGTCGAGCACTTGCAGCTTACCCTGCTGGTCCGGGTGAAGCTGGGAGTTGCCCAACGACCGTACTATCAGAGCCGGGTAACGTCCGCTCCGGGCGATGTGGCCCTTGAGCTTTTCCAGAAACTCAGCCGACATAACATTGGCGTTATCGGGATGGCTGATCAATTCGTCCGCCGAGACCATTTCGAAGCCGTCCGATGGGGCCAATTCTTTTACGGCTGTTGCCACGCGGGATTTCGCCATATGAAATACTCCGGCCTGTTGAGCATATTGGCCGAGACACGCTTGAGGTCTTTGGGCCAATCATGTTTGATTTCTCGAGAAGTCCAGGTCCGCTGATAGGCGTCCAGGGCTGTGTACATCTGCTTAATTACCAACTCACGTTGACCTTCAGGCAGATCGGCGATAGCCCTTTCCAGCCGAGCCGTGCTGGGAATTATCTCACGTCCGATGCCTACGCAGCGCAGGGCGGCAATAAATTTTTCGCCGTGCCCGCTTACCCGACTCGGCCAACGGGTCATTCCCGCCTTTTCAAAGAAGGGATTTACCTTGCCCATGGCCGCCAGGCTCTCGACATATAAAGCACCGACTGACGGCATAGTTTCAGCCACCAATCGTACCGCTAAACCAATTCCGCGAAACTGCGGGTCCACCACTACGCGGGCAATCGTTTTGACCTCTCTGTTGAGTCGGCGACAAGCTGCGGAGGCGTTTTTGCCCGGCAGGTATCTTCCCCTGGTTGCTTTGTTACGCGTGGCCAGGTGTAGTGCCGGCCAGGCATAGACGATTATTCCTACCAAGCGCTCCGACTTACCCGCTCGCCGGTCAGTTCGTTTGAAGAAAGCGCCAAAAACATCGGCAACCACAGCCGGGGCATTGCCCGCCCGATAGTGAAAGGCTGACAGTTCTTTGTAGCTTCTGTAGCTGCAACGACGGATACTGACCTGTCCGACCAGGCTGCACCTGCGTTTACCTGAGCGTGTAGGATATCTAATCCTAACGCTGGTCTGGGCAGTACTCGATATCACAACGCTTTCCAAAAAGTTTTTCTACGTACACATCGGGGCACAGGTCTTCGCAAAGGTCATCGTGCGTGGTGGCCACTATGAAAGTGGTCCTGAATTTATCCGCAAACTTCCGCACATTGGCCGCGATGATCTTGGCTGTAATCCGGTCCAACTTGGCGCAAAACTCATCAATGAACACACACTTGGGCCCGGCTGACATAGCCTGAGCCAATCTGAACCGATACATCTGTCCGTCGGAAAGCTCATTGGCCCTGCGTAAGAACACAAAGGCGTCATTCAGGCCGGCCAAGGACAAATAATACAGAGCGTCGGACAACTCGCCGGCAAAACAATCCACCAGGGGCTTATCCAGCGTAACCTTCAATGCTTCCAGGTCCAGCCAATCGGACATCTGCTTTTTTAGTTCGCTCAGCAGGACCGACTTACCCGAGCCGGATTGGCCGGTAACATAGACTACATTGCCCGGCTCAATGGCCATCTCAACATTATCCAGCACCACAACTTCGCGCGTCTCATCGAGGCCCAGGCCGAACATGCCGGCCACCTGGACAACTCGCTCGGTTGGCTCAACGGCTGTGCTGAATGATTTGCTTATTCTATATTTCAAAACCGGAATCCGCATACCTCGCACAAACCCGCAGTACCGGATACATCCATCGGGCTGGCGCAGCGCGGACACGTTTGGTCCTCCAAGGCCTGGACAATTTCATCCGGCCCTGCTTTGGCCAGGCTGCCTCGTGACGGGCCGACGCGAGAGGGGAACTTATCCAGCCGATCGCCACTGATGTAGAATATCTTCGCTTCTTTAGTTCTCACGTTCACCTCAATCCGATCTAGGATGCTCTAACTATGTTCCCTCTCAACCTGACCTTGTCTTTCACAGCGCACTGGGCAGATTTGGAAAACGCTCGGCTCAGTCGGCCCGAAAGTGACTGCTGAGAAATACCCAACTCGTCGGCTGCCGCCTCGTGCGATAACCCATCCACGTAGACAAGCTTCCAGGCCAGGTACATTTTCTCAGAGAGCACCTCTTGCACCCGGTCGCGAACTAAGCGCTGCTTCTTACGTAGGTTTTTTCGCGGATGAATATCCTGCTGCTCGATATGACATTCGAAGCATATTACACTCACCCGGCCGTGACCTTCAGGAACGAAGTAACCCGGCAGCCAACGTCTGCAATACGGACAAAAGAATCTACATGTAGCCATGACCAACCATCCTTTCTGTCTGTTCTTTCTGTGTGTTCAAGTTTTCCGACCGAGGCGAGCACCTTCCCCGCAATTCATATGCCTAACATAACACTAACAAAAGGCGTATTCAACCCCCTTGGCGCGTCCATAACGGCCATTTTGCTGGGTTTGCTGGGTATCCGAGGTGACGGGTATTTCCGAAGGCCGCTAACGGTGAAAAGGCACTGAACCGGTGGGATTTCGAATGCTGAATATATTGAGATATGAACTTTATGCCGGATGAATTATATTGTGGCCCCAATGCATAAGCCGATGCTCTCAATCATCATGCCGGTTTACAATGAGGCTGCCACCTTGACTGAGGTGGTGCCCAAAGTTTTGTCAGCACCCTGCCCGTTGGAAACCGAACTCGTCCTGGTTGACGACTGCTCCAGCGACGGTAGTTTCCAGTTGGCCCAGGCACTGGCCAAAGAACATCCGCAAATGCGCGTGTTTCATCACGAAGTAAACCAAGGCAAGGGGGCTGCCATTCGTACAGCCATCCAGCACCTGCGCGGTGACTACGCCATCATTCAGGACGCGGACCTGGAGTACGATCCAAATGAGTACGGAATTTTGCTCGAGCCTTTGTTGGCCGGTAAA
The DNA here is from genome assembly GCA_011682385.1 of Actinomycetota bacterium. Classification (GTDB taxonomy): domain Bacteria; phylum Planctomycetota; class Phycisphaerae; order JAACET01; family JAACET01; genus JAACET01. The sequence goes on from JAACET010000117.1 coordinate 5,007, forward strand.
GCAGACGTGGTCTACGGCTCACGATTCTTGAATCGCTATGATCGGGCAAAGTATCACCCTCAGCGACTGGCGAGCCTGAGCAGCTCTCTTCTGGGCAATCGAGTGGTAAGCAGTTTCTGCAATCTGCTCAACGGCCTGCATCTAACGGACATGGAGACCTGTTACAAGTTGATTCCCGTTGAAATATTACGGCAGTTGCCGCTGCGCTCGGGGCGTTTCGGCATAGAGCCGGAGATTACCATTCGGTTGGCTAAGCTGAAGCTGCGGATCTATGAAGTGCCTATTTCCTATTTCCCCCGGCAGTACCACCAGGGCAAAAAGATCAACTGGAAAGACGGCTTGGCTGCCCTATGGCACATCGTGCGCTTCAGGTTTCTGGATTAGACCAGCTATTTCTACTATATTATTATCTCGACCGAAAGTTGCAACCGGGGAACTCCAGTGTAAGTGTCTACCGAGCATCACTGGGCAAAAGCCCTACAGTCTTGGGGGGGCTGTGGTAACACTTGGGACTTTATGGCCGCCATCAAGAATATTGTCTGACTAAAAGCCCACATCATCCCCCAAAAATCTAGTCCCTGCACCACCGTAAAAGCAGAAGACGTGGTATCACACAATTGTTCTGATCTGCTCCCCGAATCTTGATCCAGGACAAATGCGAGTTTTTGGGTATATTGGACCTGGATCAAGTACAAGGAGCAGGCTAGATGAAAAAGACACGATTTACGGAAGAACAGAAGGCATTCGCCCTTCGCCAAGCCGAATCCGGCGTACCCATCGAAGAGATTATCCGCAAGATGGGTATCTCAGAAGCTACATTTTACCGCTGGAAGAAGAAGTTCGGAGGTCTGGGTGTGGCGGAGATTCGCCGGCTCAGACAGATGGAAGAGGAAAATCGCCGACTCAAGAACCTGGTGGCAGATCTAACCCTTGATAAGCAAATTCTCCAGGATGCCTTATCAAAAAAGCTCTGAAGCCCGCGGCTAAACGGAAGCTGGTATGCCAAACAGAATCGGCATATCAAGTTTCCCAGCGGCGGGCCTGCTCGATATTCAAGGTGGCCAGGTCAACGGCACGCTATCTGAGTGTAGCTGATCCGGCCGAACCTCTGCGGGCCAGACTTCGGCAGCTGGCTGCCGAGCGTGTGGGCTATGGTTATCGCAGGTTACATATTCTTCTCCGACGGGAAGGCTGGAACGTGAATAAGAAACGCATCTATCGGTTGTATTGTGAAGATCAGCTATGTCTGCGTAAGAAGCCTCCTAGACGGCGGGT
>JAACET010000030.1 GCA_011682385.1 Actinomycetota bacterium
TTCCAGATTCCCTTGCCTGTCAGCCTGGCCCGTTCTTGATAAGTCCTGAAAAGGTCCAGTTCATTTCCCAGTCCCCTCGGCGACAATTTCGCGTAGCCTTGCCGCACCATTTCCAGGTTCACGTATAGGCCGTCGGGAACTCGGAACAGCCTGACTGTGTCTAAGGCTCCATGATCGGCTGTGTTACGCTGTGTTTCCAAGACGAAGACTTCTTCACCGGCCAGCAGATTACTGAGAAACTCCACAGCCAACAAATGATTGGCCGGCGGCGCAGCCTTTGGCCATTCTGTTTCCGGATCAGCCACACCGACCAGCTTGACGGTTCGTTGTTTGCTTGCATTTCTTATGATCAGCCTGTCCGCGCCGACCACTTTGACCACGTTCCAGCGGCCGGTCTTGGAAAATTTGGAGAAATCTCTCTGCGGATAGACTGCCGCTGCCGGGAGCCCCTTCAGTGAATTTGCAGCCACGCCGGCCACAGCCAACAGTGCCAAACATAGGGCCGCCGTGGGAAGTAGGGTGTTGAGTTTTTTCTTCATAGCCACACTCCTTGGCTGAACAACTCAGCTAATCTTCTACTGCCCCCAGCACAGCCGTGATTACGCAATCCTTTTGCTCAGCGGTGAGTTCCGGGTATATCGGTAAGGCCAGAACTTGCTCAGCCGCCTTTTCCGATTCAGGGAAATCGTCTTGGCTGTATCCCCAGTCTGAAAAACATTCCTGCATGTGCAGAGGCAGTGGGTAATAGATCGAGCATCCGATTTGTTTCTGCCGTAGATACTTGGCCACCTCGTCCCGCCGCGGCACGCGAATCACATAGTAATTATAAACGCAGGTTTTTTCCTTGGATACTGCCGGCGTAGTTATTTTTGAGCAGTGGGCGAACGCCTCATTGTAATAAGCGGCGATTTTCTGCCTTTCGCTGGTCCATTTATCCAGAAGTGGGAGTTTCGCCAGTAGCACAGCAGCCTGAATGGCATCAAGTCGGAAGTTCCCACCTATGAGCCTGTGCTGATAAGTGGACTCATCTCCGTGATTGCGCATCATTCGAATTTTCTTGGCCAGTTCAGCATCGTTACTCAGAATCATTCCCGCGTCGCCGGCTGCCCCAAGATTTTTTGAAGGATAGAACGACAGGCATCCGCAGGTTCCCATAGTCCCTGCCCGGCGTCCCTTGTAGTTCGCCCCGATGGACTGGGCTGCATCTTCGATTACAACCAAGTTGGCTTTTTTGGCTATATCTACGATCGGGTCCATATCCGCCGTTTGCCCGAACAGGTGTACGGGAAGAATTGCTTTGGTTTTTTTGGTTATGGCCCGACCGATTTTGTCGGTATCTATATTGTAGGTCCCCGGCTTGATATCCACGAAAACCGCCCGTGCCCCCACTCGAGCAATGCAGCCAGCCGTAGCAAAGAAGGTGAAAGGCGTCGTTATTACCTCATCACCCGGCCCTATCTCTAAGCTCATCAAGGCGTTGAGGATAGCATCGGTACCGCTGCTTGCGCCTACCGCATAGCCACAACCGCAGTATTTGGCTATAGCTTGTTCCAGTTCTTCGACTTTTGCTCCGCCTATACAGATTTGGCTGTCCAGCACGTCATTTACTTCCGTGCGTACTTCTTCTCTGATGCCGGCATATTGAGCCTTCAAATCCAAAAATGGCACTTGCATTCAGGTCTTCTCCGCGTTGCTTATAGCCTTAGGATAAGTAGTTACTATCGCGCTATTATAATTGCCCTCCCCGCCGAAATCAGCAAAAAACCCCCACAGATTGGTTTGGCGGGCAATTACTAAAATGAGGTCTTGGCCACGGCCTTTAGCCTAAGCACTTCCTGCCGTGTCAGTGGCCTATACGCCCCCACAGCCAGACCCCTGACGCTCACCGGCCCGATCTTTATCCGCACCAAATCGCGGACCTTATACCCCAGTCGAGCCATCATACGCCGAATCTGCCGATTTTTTCCTTCTCGCAGGACGACCTCCAGCACAGTGTGTTTCTGATCTCGATGCACCACCTTCACATTCGCAGCCTTGCCCGGCCTGCTGGCTTGCCTCTGCCCCGGCCTTTGACTGGTCATCCATAGACCCTTCGTGAGCCGATCAATATCCTCGGCCTTTAGAGCACCATCTATCCGCAGCTTTAGTTACTTCGTGTCGCGGGTGCGTCAACTGATTGACCAATTCACCGTCGTTGGTCATTATCAGCAGCCCACGCGATTCCACATCCAGTCGACCTACGCTGACCAGCCGGTGTTTCACCCCCTCCATCAGGTCTATTGCTCGCCGTCGGCTGCGTTTCACCTCGCGCAGGTCTGTTGCGTCGCGATTTGTGCAAATTACGCCTTTGGGCTTATTCAGCAGATAATACACCAGCTTTGCCGGGCGAACTACCTGCGCTGAGCCGAGTCGAACCGCTGCTTTGATTCTTTGACCATCTACGACTATCTTGTCTTGTCCCGGCTCCACCAGCACCGGCAATTTGTTCACTACTCGCCCATTGACTGTAACCCTGCCGTCTAGGATCATCTGCTCGCACGCCCGCCGACTGTCCACTCCCGCCGCTGCCATTACCTTTTGCAGACGCACCTTGTCGTGATCGGTCTTTGAATTTCCCTTTTTCTGGCCCATCTTCGTGTCCTTCGTGTTTTCGTGATTATGATTTATCTTGGGTTTCTTCGTGTCCTTTGTGGTGCGTAGTCAGCACGCACATCTGCTCATCTATTTCTATTTTGCCACCCCAGCAGGCCGGCAACAGTATGGTTTGCCCGCGTTGCACTCGCATGGTTTCACCTTCATATTGGTAATGTCCTGCTCCGCTGAGAATCATCCAGACTTGCGCCTGTCCCGGCTCAACGTAAATACTCTGCCCTGCCGCCCGGATGCCTCGATCGACGCTGAAGTAGTCCCCATCGAGCAGAGTGCGCGTTTCACCCGGCACCTCAGGCAGCGGCGTTATGCACTTGGGCTGAGCCTGGAAATTTATGGTACCCAGACTCAACTGCACCTGGATAGGCCGATCGCGCCCCCAGTCGTACACCCTGTAGGTTATCTGTTCGGAGGTTTGGATCTCCGCTACCACTATTCCTGCGCCCAAGGCGTGGGTCAAGCCGGCGGGTATGTAGTAAAGTTCACCTGTTTGTGGCTCGATACTGGCCAAACACTGTTCTACTGTACCCTCAGCCACAGCAGCCTCGAATTCTTTTCTCCCCACGCCCTGCTTGATTCCCAGATATAGTTTAGCTCCCGGCCGAGCCTCCAGGATATACCAGGCCTCATGTTTACTGGGGTGCACCTGCACGCTCAGGGTCCCCACAGCGTCGAGATATTTGAACAACAGCCCAAACTCTGTTACGCCGTCTTGCCCTGTAATCTCTCGGCTATGCTCAGCCAATAATGTCCGCAGGCTCTGCCCAGCCAGTTCACCCTCAGCCACCACCGAGCAATCTTCACCGAAGTCGCTCAATTCCCAGCTTTCGCCTATGTTCTGTCCGCTGGGCAGCTCTTTGCCCAGTAATCTAGCCAGGTTTTGCCCACCCCAGACTTTTTCTTTAAAAATTTCTCCAAAGTATATGGGCCCCATTGTTCGATTTCCTCATTATGGCCTATTATTCTGCGGGCTTGCTTCCGGATTCGCGACCTGTTAGGCTTATTAGCGTTGTCCGGTGGTATTCTATCGTAGTGTGGCCGGATTGTTCAGTGATAATTTCGACTTTCGGAGGTCTAAGTAAACATGGCTATGGGTATTAAACAGTTGTTTGCTACTGACGAATCACGTTCGACGGTGATGCTTGTAAGTGGTTTTGTGTCCTTGTTGGCTGCCTTAGCTGTAGCTTGGGCCGTCTGGAAAGCTTGGGGGGGTATTGGCGTGCTGATGGGCCCACGCAGGACAGCAGGTGTTATAATTTGTTCGATTGTTGGGGTCCTCTTGGCCGGTAGTTCCGGAATTTGGGCTTTGACTGCGGTCAATCGGCTCAGCGGACGGAACGCACTGAAATGTGTCTTGGGATACCTTTTAGATGCCTCAGCTTTGGCCATCATTGGGGCCTTTGTGATGATTATCTATTACCTTAAAGCTGCTGTGGTTATTTCCTGATACTCCTGGTCTTGGAATTCGTCCGTGTCTGATTGCTGCGGTCCGGTTGTACTTCTAGTCCGCCGGCTCTTTGCCCGCTTGGCCGTCTACTATTCCGATCACTACCAGGCCGTATTTTGCTGCCAGCCGTCGAACTTTTTGGCGATTGATTACTAGCGTTTTGCCTGCCTCTACGGCCAGTACAGCCGCACCGGCCTGGTGCATTACCTCTAGTGTTTCTGCCCCAACGGTGGGCACATCGAAGCGCATGTCTTGGTTTGGTTTAGCCACTTTGATCACCGTAAAGCCGCCTACTCTGCACAGTTCGCCAGCTCGGCGGATGGTCTGATCTGTACCTTCGATAGCTTCGACCGCTATTACTTCAAGCTCGCGTACGCAGACGCTTTGCCCGATATCCAGTCCTCCCATAGCCTTGGCTATTTTCCAACCGAAGGCGATATCCTTAGTTTGTTTTTCGGTAGGTTTTCGTGTTCCCAGTGGTCCCGGCCCGGCCAGGTCTTCTTGGCAGAACTGCACTGAATCTTCCATAGTTATCCCTTCTTCGGCCAGTTCATCTACCAGAGCCAGCAGCAGGCTGTTCGTTCTGCGGTCTTTGCTTCGCCGATACCAGACTCTGGCCGTTCTCCAATCCGGTATGTATCGCAGCCACCTGTACGGCGTATAAATATCTGTTTTTTTTACACTGCCGCAGATTATTACTCTGCGAACGTTCTCTTTCTTGAGAGCCCGGATCCACTCGCCGATTCTGGCTAGGTTTACCCAGACGAATTTGTCCGCTTCTCTAGTTAGCTGTTTGTCTGCCAGGCCCCTGAAGCCCAGACAGACCACTTTTAGGCCCGCGTGTTTGGCTCCTCTGGTCACCAGCAAGGGGAATTCTCCACCGCCGGCTATTAGTCCCAGTTTATCTCGGCCCATGGCTGCTCTTTTCCCCTTTATTTGCCATAGACTTGTTTTGGGTCGAAAACTGGCTTGGCCACGAATTCGAGCTGATCGGTAGTTCCCGGCTTGACGCGTCGGTAGAAGCAACTGCGATATCCAACATGGCATTGGCCGCCTTGGGCCTGTACTCTCAACACCAAGCAGTCCTGGTCGCAGTCGACCAACATTTCAACGACTTTCTGTACGTGCCCGGACTGCTCGCCTTTGACCCATAATTGGCCTCGTGAGCGACTGTAGTACGTACCTTTGCCACTGGTCAGGGTTTCCCGCAGGGCCTGTTCGTTCATGTTAGCCACCATAAGCACTTCGTTGCTGACGGCGTCTACCACCACCACGGGGATCAAACCTTGCTTGTTGAACTTCGGCTCGAAGGTCGTACCTTCTTCGATATTTTTATTTACCGACACCTCTTGAGCTCCTCATTTTTTCACTCCCGGATCACAGGGACAATCTCTGGTCCCCATGGGTCAGTTCAGCTTGAAGGCCCATTATTTATAACAGATCGTCAGTCTCCCAACAAGGTGTTGGCTCATCAAGGTTTGACAGCTTGGCTCAAAGCCTTGATAATGCCTAGAAGTCGTTTCAAGACCCGCTTTCGTCGCGAGAACGAGCAATTTTGTTGGCCGGCCAGGAGCGAAGGCGGAACGATGACCATGCGGTTCCTGATTGGGAGGTGCTTCAGATGCCTGACGTGAATTTATGGATAGCTCTTGGTATAGCCTGTGGCAGTGTGCTTGCCTGGGTCTTGGTGCAGACGATATGGCGAGGGATATGGTCCCGCGTCCGGGGGAAGCGTCCCGGCCAATTGATTCCGGAAGTGATGGCCAAGACCTCGCGCTCCCTCGCCTTTGTTGTGCTCATGGCCGGACTTCGTTGGGCCGTCTGGACTGTGCAGCAGATTCAGGACTACGCCCAAAGCGGTTGGCTGAGGATGGCTCAGAACGTGCTTTTTGCTGGATTGGTGATTGGTTCTTGCCTGTTGGCCGCTCAGTTTCTGGGTGGTTTTTTCCAGTGGTATCGCCTGACGATTGCTCAGCGAACCAAAACTACCTTGGATGACGAGTTTATCCCCCTGTTTAGCAAGCTCAGCAAAATAGTCATTTTCTTCGTGGGGGCCATGATCATTCTCCAGAAGTTTCAGGTCAATATTACTGGCTTTATAGCCACAGCCGGTGTTGCCTCATTGGCCGTGGCCCTGGCTGCCAAGGATACCTTAGCCAACATGATTTCCGGTTTTTTGATCATGGTGGACCGACCATTTCGTATTAATGATCGCATTGAGCTGCCCGATGGTAAAATAGGCGATGTGCAGGAGATTGGCCTGCGCTGTACGAAGATATTGACTTACGACAATACCTTATTGGTGGTCCCGAATTCGGACATCTCTGCTGCCCGGGTGGTCAACCACGGCTATCCCAATGCCAACGTCAAGCTTCGTCTGAAGATAGGCGTAGCCTATGGCACGGATATGGAGAGGGTCAAAGATATCTTGGTGGACATTGCCCGCCGAAACCCTCGCGTTATGGACGATCCCGCCCCAGCAGCCTACTTCATGGCCTTTGGCGATTCTTCCTTGGACGCTATGTTGATTGCCTGGGTAGCTGACTATCGGGACAGATTTTCGATTACTGACGAGATTAATTTAGTCATCCAGAAACGTTTTTCCGAGGCGGGCATTGAGATACCTTTCCCCCAGCGTGACGTGCACTTATATCAGAAATCCTGAAAACCGACCGCGGTTCTATTGCGTTTGCTCTGTCGGCACGGGCCGTCGTCGAACCGAGATGTGATACGCTATTGTTCCGATAAGCAGGGCCTAAGGAAGGTCAACAATATCCGGAAGAACTCACCTACGGGATGGTCTGGATGTTGGCCTGATTTGTTTCGATAAGCAGTTTCAGCGTGGCATAAGCTGCTGCCAGGGCCACCTGGGCGTTCCCGTCATCGAGGATTTTTTCGAGATGTTTTGCCGCGTCCCATCGTCCGATGTCGCCCAGTGCCAGGGCTGCTGCCGATCGTATTTTAGTTATCTCGGTCTGTAGTTGTGGATCTTCGTAGCTAATTCCCATCTGTTTGGCAATTGACCGTTTCATTCCGGCTGATGGCCGCAGGTATTTAATCGCCTTTCCAAAACCCGCCTGTTGTCCCAGCCGTCCTAAGCTCCTGGCTGCTTGCAGTTGGACGAGCTGATTGGGATCGTCCAGTGCTTGCAGCAGGTCCGCGGTGAAATCCGGTGGTGGCTCTACCTGCCCCATTAGCTGGACGGCAAAGACTCGCTCTTGGTAATTGGTGGAGTACTGCCAGAGTTGCAGCTTGGGTAGAGCGTTTTGGTCGCCCAGCAGAACCAGCGCCTCGGCAGCCTGTAGCCGAACGCTTTCGATGGGTTCGCCCTCGAGCAGCGGCCTTATGGCCTTAATGGCTGATTTATCACCCATTCGCCCCAGCACGGTCAGGGCTACCCCGCGAATCTTCCGATCGGCGCTGCCTAGAGCGCTGATTAATTCTTGGCTGTATTCCTTTTTACCTAGTTTATAAAGCGCACCGATGGCTGCCAGTCTGACCGATTCATCCTCATCGGATAGAAGTGCTTTCAACGGCTGCTCAGCTTCTGCTGTAGGCAATTCTATGAGGCCCATTGCTCCGGCAAATTGAAGCAGTGGAGCAGGAGAGCCGATGGCCTTCATGCAGATATCTGGTGCCTTGCCCAGGTGTAATTTCACGCAACTCTCGATAGCTTGCATTTTCAATAATGGATTGCTGGAGTTCACGCTGTCGCGCAGACGTTGCAGGGCTCGCCGTTGGAGCCCTTGCGGCTCTACGCTGGAGATTCCTTGACAGCCGGCCATAACGAGCAGAGCGATCAGGATTAGTGGCAGAGCGGTTTTTTTAAGTACATTCATATTACGTTCCCCTGGTTTGAGATAACTGCGACATCCTTCTAGATTAACCAACGACCTATCGCATCGGCCAGCATTACCATGGTCATCAGTAGTAGTAGCGTTCTGGCCCAACGGTGTTTCCATTGTCCCAGCATGGAATCAACGAAGACAATTAGCGATCCCAGGCCGCAGAGCAGGGCGAACCAATCACCTGTACGACTATAGAGAGACACACGTGAATCGATTTGCAGTTGGGCTGACGAAATACCTGCTACGCCTCTTGTACGGCCGTTTTTACTGACCAGATCATGCAGTCGTCCGGTCGAATCGACGAATCCGCTGATGCCGGTATTGACCGCCCGGGCAATAGGAATCCGGTTCTCGACTGCTCGAAACACGTAGCATACTAAATGCTGATTCAGCTCCCAGGAAGCATTGAACCAACCATCGTTGGAGATATTGACTAGAAAGTCAATCTTTCCTCCCCTGGCCGGCAGCACGAATTTGCGACAGAGGTCCGGCACCGTACCTTCATAGCATATAGGCGTTGCGAAACGGTAGTTCGATTTACCGTCTCGGCTGGTGATCGCGAAGATTTCCGGAGCTGAGCCGCTTTCAAGGGAATGGTCAAAATCATAGGGGCTGAAATAGATTACCAGCTTCAGGAGTGGCGGAAAGCTTTTTCGCAGAGGGATGTACTCTGAAAACGGCACCAGGTGTATTTTGTCGTAACGTTGATTTAGAATGTACCCATCAGGACGGCAGAGGAAAGCGGAATTCCATGATTGTATCCGAATAGTTCGGCCGTCGGGATTACTGATGTATGTTCGCGCTGGAGACCCGACCAAAAGGTATGAATTGACCTTTTGGGCTAGTTTCGGCAGTTCTTTTTGGATGTATTCGCCGTTTCGGAAATCTGTTATGTTGAACTGGCTCGGAGGGAATAGGATAGTCGGTTTGCCGTCGACGGGTATTTCGAAAGCGGGACCCTCCTGTCCGGTCCGGACAACCTGTTCGACCACCTTAGGATAGAGGAATGGCTGGGCCATGCTTTCAGGCCAGACGATCAGGTCGGGTTTAAATATTTGGCCGGCCCGTAGGGTTGACTGACGGTGTTTTTCGAAGACCTCCAGATCATTTTCAGGGGCTCTGGTCACCTTGATGGGAAAGTTTTCCTGGATGAGGGCTACTTTTGGCCCAGCCCGAAAATTACCCGAATACATTTGTATAGTCCCGTAGAGCAGGGTGAATACACCCAGTCCCACCAGGGTCACCACCCCTACAGCTACTACTACCGATGGCTTGGACCCGCTCTTGGTCCGCAGGAACAACGGCTGTAGAAGTAGATCGACTATCAATCCGTTTGTCATAGCTACGATAAAGCTCACCCCGTAAGCGCCGGTGAGGTCGGCTATTTGGATGAGCCTGATCCAGCGGTACTGCGAGTGGCCCAGCAGCAGCCAACTGAATCCCGTGATCACATGGCCGCGCAGTAATTCCAGCCCCACCCATATTATTGGCAGCAGCAGAAAGAACGGCAGCCGCCGTCGCTGGTAGCAATGCCTGAGCAGCCATCCACCCAGCAGGAAATACGCCGACAGGTACACGCATTGTCCCAAGTAGCCTCCCAGGGTAATTTGTGCTACCCAATAGACGTTGACTCCCCAGAAGGTGAGTCCCAGAAGGAAGCTGCCCAACATGGCCCAGGCTGTCGAACTGGAGGCCGTTGTTGCCACCACCCAGGGTACCAAGGCGATAAAGGCCAGCCATGATAGCCCTGGTACATTGAAGCACAGGGTCAGGGCTATCCCGCTGAGAAGTCCCAGCAGTAGTACCCGTCGACCGCTCCTGATGCTCAGTTTCCTGTCGAGGTAGTGTTCTGGCAGAAGCTCCCCCGGCGGCAGGGCCACTTTGAAGTCAGCCTCTGTATCGATCCTGTCTTTTGCGGAACTCTCGTTGGTGGACATAGTGTGTATCTCGAACACTCAACAATCGGTAAGCTTTCGTCGGTTGTCCTGGTTGCCGGCCCTATTCTGTCAGGAGCCCATTGCTCTATCAAGGGTAAAGTTTTACCTGGCCGACAGATACCGCCCGCTCTGCCCGGTCGGAATTGACCTTGACAGCTCGGCTGCTCGATGCTAACATCCGTTGCTTGGTTTGTTGGTCAGACGGTAGATCTGTGGAGACAGGTATGACCCGGCGTGGCATACTTTTGGTCCTGGTTTTGGTGGCTATGCTCACTTGGGCAACGGTTTGGGGCTATCCACGTCCCAGTCCTTCCCCGCGAGGATGGCAATTGGACTTCGAGTATGGTCCTATGAAGCAAATTCGCCTGGTTTTGCCGGGTGAGTCTAATCCTAAGACTTTTTGGTATATGCCTTACACGGTCACCAACAACACCGGCCGGGACGTCAGTTTTTATCCTCGCTCGTACTTGTTTACCGACACCGGCCAGCTTATAGAGGCCCTTCAGGGCGTGGACGCTTTGGCCTACCCGCTCATTGCCAAGTTGATTGGCCGCGAGTTGTTGGAGGAGGAGCTTTTTGTTCGAGGCAAGCTCTTGCAGGGTGAAGAAAACGCCCGTGAGAGTGTTATTATATGGCGGGATTTCGACCCCCAGTCCGTTTCTTTTAAGTTGTTTATTTCCGGTCTCAGCGGTGAAACAGCCTGGGTAACCGATCCCATGAGCGGCAAGAAATATTCTCTGGTCAAGACCTTGCAGCTTAGTTACGGTTTAGGTGGCGACCGCTATATATCTGCCGAGTTGACTGCTCAACTGAAGGACCACGAGTGGATAATGCGTTAGGTTAATAAGAGTATAGGAAGGCGGTTTTGAAATGGCACATAAAAAAGGACAAGGCTCAACTCGCAACGGGCGAGACAGCAACGCTCAGTATTTGGGGGTAAAGGCTTTCGGCGGTCAACAGGTACAGGCTGGCAGTATCATCGTGCGTCAGCGTGGTACTAAGTTTCACCCGGGAGCCAATGTCGGTATAGGCCGGGACAACACCTTGTTTGCTTTGGCCGACGGGAAGGTGGAGTTTCGTGGACGGCGAGTCTGCGTCCAGTAGATGCCGGCTATAGTTACAGTGAATTTCGGAGCGGCTCTCGGGCCGCTCTTTTTATTCAAGGCCACGGGTACATCGAGTCTGCAAATGTTTGTTGATCAGGCGGAAATTTTTGTCCAGAGCGGTGCAGGCGGAGCCGGCTGTGTGAGTTTCCGGCGAGAGCGTTTTGTGCCGCGCGGCGGTCCCGACGGCGGCGACGGCGGCCATGGCGGTAGCGTTTTTCTTGAAGCCGTTCCCGGCCTGGACACTCTTTCGGAGCTGGCCGGACGCCACCACTGGCGTGCCAAGCGGGGGCACCACGGACAGGGCAAGAACATGACCGGTAAGAAGGGCCAGGACCTCATTGTGCCTGTGCCTGTTGGGACCCTTGTTTATGATCGTGATCTGGGTATTCTCTTGCAGGATTTGACCCGGCCCGGTCAGCAAGTCTGCGTAGCTGCCGGCGGTAAGGGTGGCAAAGGTAACAGTGCCTTTGCTACATCCACTGAGCAGACGCCGCGTTATGCCCAGCCTGGAACAGAGGCTCAGCAGCGTTGGTTAAGGCTGGAGTTAAAGCTCATCGCCGACGTCGGCTTTGTGGGTATGCCCAATGCCGGCAAGAGTACCTTATTGAGCCGCTTGTCCGCAGCCAGGCCCAAGATTGCGGACTATGCCTTTACTACCCTATCCCCTCAGTTGGGAATCGTCGAGCTTTCCGACTATCGTCGCCTGGTGATGGCTGATTTGCCCGGCCTGATCGAAGGCGCCCACCAGGGTCACGGCCTGGGTGATGCTTTCTTGCGACATATCGAGCGGACGAGGATAATTGTGCATTTGTTGGACATCTATCCACCCGCCGACGCCGAGCCAGCCGAGAATTACAGAACCATTCGCCGGGAGCTGACTTCCTACAGCGAGAAGTTGGCCGCTAAGCCGGAGTTAATCGTAGCCAATAAGATGGATTTGACCGACTCTGATCAGGCCCTGATTAAGCTTCGACGGGAGCTTAATACCGAGGTCATTGGTATCTCAGCCGTGGCTGGCACGGGCCTAAGGCAATTGCTGGAGAAGCTTTGGGATATGATCGCAGATTTGCCGGACGAGGATAGAGGAGATCGCACATGAAGTTCTTGGCCGTGGACGTAGGCAATTCGCGAGTGGCCTTCGGCGTTTTTCAGGATGGTGTGTTGATCCAGGCTGAGCACCATACCTTGGGCTCGGACCGGACCAAGCTTACCGAGGCAGTTCAGGTATGGGGTGAGATGACTGTTGACTCCGGCGGCCCAGCCGTTTTGGCAGGTGTAAATCCCTCGGTTTGCGAGTTGGTACGGCAGACTTTGGTTGATGATGTAGGCCTAAAGACCCTGAGCATTGGCTCAGATGTTCCCTTACCCATGAAGGTTGATTTGCCGGCCCCGGAGAAAGTCGGCGTGGATCGTATATTGAATGCCGTCGCTGCCTATGGGCGTATAAAGGAGTCAGTCGCTGTTATCGATGCCGGCACGGCCATTACCGTTGATTTCGTCTCAGCCGAGGGAATCTTCCTTGGCGGTGCCATACTTCCGGGTCTTGGCTTATCAGCTCGTATTCTGCATGAGGGTACTGCTTTGCTGCCCTTGGTCGAGGTGACCAAGCCGGAACAGGCCATCGGCCGGGATACCGCCGAGGCCATTTCTGTGGGAATATTCTTTGGGGCCTTGGGGGCTATCCGGGAGATCATCGAGCGCTATGCTACCGACTTGGGTTTTTGGCCGACAACTATCATTACCGGAGGCGATGGCCGGCTCATTCACTCCGAGTGTGATTTTATCCAGGCCAACGTGCCGGAGTTGACTCTTCTGGGCATCGATTTGGCTTACCGGAAGGTCTCGCAGGAGGCAGGCTAATGAGTTCGCCTCAGCGGCCATGTCCGCAGGCTGCCTTGCTCACTCCGCTGGGCCCGGCTGGAGTAACCGTGTTACAAGTCATTGGTGCCGGGGCACTGGATTGCGTCGGAAGCATCCTGCGCGACGCGAAGAACCGCACAGTCAATCTTGCGGACAAATCAAACAGAATTATCCGTGGCTATATCATAGACCCGGCCGACCAACAGCGGATCGATGAAGTACTGGTTCACGCTCAGCATTTGGCCAAGCCGAATTGTGAACTCGTGGACATCTGCTGCCACGGCGGGGTCCGTCCCGGACAAAAGATAATGGAGGCTCTTGCTCTAGCCGGCGCTCACCCTGTCGGAGCCAAGGATTTGCCGGGCGCCGGATTTGCCGGCCTTATTGATCGTAGCTCCTGTGGCATTGTTGGTGAGGTGCTGGACCATGTTTGTCACGCTCGCACGGACCTTGTCGTCCGCATTCTGCTTGAGCAATTAGAAGGTGGCTTGACCGCCGGGCTTAATCGCCTGCTGAGCGAAGACTTATCGGCTGAACAGTTGCTCCAGGTAATCAATCATCTCCTGACTACCTGGACTTGGGGCAAAAGACTCACCACGCCGGCTACGATAGCAGTCACTGGTCCGACTAACGCCGGCAAGAGTTCTTTAGCCAACTTATTGAGCGGCCAACGTGGCAGCATCGTAACCAGCCAGCCCGGCACAACTCGCGATTGGGTTAGCCACCACGTTTCTCTGGAGGGCCTGCCGATTGTCTTGATAGACACCGCCGGCCACCGCGAACCTGCCGACGCCTTGGAGGCCGAGGCCATTGCCCGAGCCGTCGAGCAGAGCCGCCATGCCGACGTGCAGTTATTCGTAATCGACGGCACCAGTCGTCAAGCTCAGTTTCCGGATATAGCTGGGCAAATCCCCACGGTGTTGGCTGTGAATAAGGCTGACTTGGATGCCTGGTCGCTGGATGCTGTGCCGCCTGAGTTGGCGAAGCACATTTGTATTAGGACCTCCGCCGTTACCGGCCTGGGTCGGGCGGAGCTGACTTTAGCCCTTTTGAAGGCCTTAGGATGCGAGAATCTCAGCCAGACTGGCCCGGTTGTTTTTACTAAACGACAGCAGAACCGCCTTCAGCGAGCTGCCCACGCACTTCAGGTTCCCAGCGAGAGGTCATTGGCCACTGCCCGGAACGCCTTATCCGAATGTCTGTACGGCGACGGCATCTAGCCGAACCAACTGCGCACCATTCTCGCTATGTCATTGTATGTAACCAGGAGAAAGAATGCTCCGATGGCAGCCATACCTATTGTCGTAGCGATGGATTGGACGCGTATGGACACGGGTGAACCCTTTATTTTTTCCAGTAGTAGAAACAAGGCATGCCCACCGTCCAATACCGGTATCGGCAGGAAGTTTATTATAGCCAGGTTTACACCGATGATAGCCATGAAGTAGAAAAAGTGAGCAGGCCCTCTTTCGCGGGCCACCCGAATACTGAGATCGAAGATGCCTAAGGGGCCGGCCAACGCTTCAGTTTTTACACTTCCTTGAGCAATACGCGTTATGGTCAGATAAATGTTTTGCATCCAGAACCAGGTCTTGTGTAGGCCGATATACATGGCTCCCGGTAGAGAATTGGACTTGACTTTTATCTCATCGGGCTTGGTCAAGAGCAGGGCATAAAATCTCCAATGTTTTCGCCAGACGGGGCTATCGGCCGAGGGGACAGCAAAGGAAAGCGAATTTTTTTCTCCGTTTAGCGAATAGGTAAGTTCGACAACTGAGCCGGCACGGGCCTGGAGTTTGTCGATCAGATCGGACCAGTTGACCAGATGCCGCCCATTGAGGCTGAGCAGTTCTGCTCCTGGGGGTATATAGATTTTTTGGTTGGCGGGAATATTTAGGCCGGCGAAGTTTTCTTTTTCTTCATAGAGTTCAGGGTAATCGTGAGCCACATAAAGATTTTGATAGTCGGGTTCCCGCTCGATTCCCAGGGAACCTTCCTTGTGCTTTTTGCGGGGTTTGACCTGCATCTTGATTATTTTTCCGCTTCGCAAGACCGTAAGGGGCACTTCTTGTCCTTTTTCCCCGGCAAGTTGGGCTATTTTGGCCACAGTCCAGAAGTCTGGCCAGGGATGGTTGTCAAATGAGGCAATCACATCGCCTGGTTTGACGCCGGCCTTTTCTGCGGGGCTTGCCGGCATAACACGTGTGATCCGTGTCGGTGGGATCAGGCCCATAACGTGAGAGCCGGCCAAGAGGTGCGGGCGGACCATAACCGGCTCAAGCTCTTTACCATCTCTGCTGGCGATAATATTGGTGGGTTTGTCACGTCGGGCGTTAATGGCTTCGGCAAACTGGTAATACTTTTGGTAGTAGTGCCGCTTACCATCGAATTCCAGGCCGATGATGACATCACCTTTTTTCAGGCCGCCTTCGCCTGCGTAGTCACCCGGATCATATACAGTCAGTGTCTGCGGGCCCAAAATGCCGATGTGAGGCACTCCGCCGGAATCTTTGTTTCCAGCTTCCAGTTGAGCTATGACCCTTAAAGGTTTAGCTCGGCCGGGTCTTTGAATCGTTAGAACTACATCTTGCCCTGCGTGGCTCAGAGCGATCCGCGTACTTAGCTCGCCAAAATCGCGTATGGCTTTTCCGTTTACCGCCAGGATGGTATCACCCGGCAGAACGCCGGCCTTTTCAGCCGCGCTATCCGGAAAAACTGCTCCGACCTGGGGTCTTTGAAAACTCACCCCGGTGAATCTGAACAGGATAACGAACAGAGCCAAGGCGCAGATGATGTTCATAACCACCCCAGCCGCGATGACCACGAAACGCCTGCCCACCGATTTACTACAGAAGGCCCGCTCATCATCGACTCTGTTTTCCGGATGTAGATCATCCTGCCCGAGCATTTTTATATACCCGCCCAGAGGAATCGCTGAGAGCCGATAGTCTGTTTCACCTCGTTTGAATCCGAAGATTCTCGGTCCAAAACCCAGGGCAAAGACTTCCACCTTGATTCCCACCAACTTAGCTGCCAGAAAGTGCCCCAGCTCGTGGACAAAGATGAGCATTCCAAAGCCGAAGATCAGTAGTACTACGGGCCAGCTAATACCAAAAGCTTGACTCAACCCGTTACCCAGCTTTGTCAGCCATAAAGAGGTCTCGCCCAGTAGCAAATTAGCGGTCAACCAATGCATTTATGTACCTCATTTACGGCCCAATCAGCGGCCGTGAGTATATCCGACAAATCGGGGTCAGAGATTAGCGAATGGTGATCGAGTATCGTTTTTGCCATTACAGGTATATCGGTAAGTCGAATGCGTTTATCCAGAAACGCTTCTACCAGGGCCTCGTTTGCCGCGTTGAGTACTGCTCCAGAGGTCCCCCCGGTTTTAGCCACTTGGTACCCCAGTTCGATAGCTGGGAAGCGCTTGTAGTCGGGCGGATGGAAGCTCATGCTGGCCAGGTGTCCCACATCGAGCCTGGGCGTACAGCCGGCCAACCGTTCCGGGAAGGTCAGAGCGTATTGTATCGGGCTGCGCATATCCGGCGGGGACATTTGGGCCAGGACTGAGCCGTCGCGAAATTCCACCATGGAGTGGATGATCGACTCCGGATGGATGACTACCTCGATCATATCTGCCGGCAGATCGAACAGCCAATGGGCCTCGATTATCTCCAGGGCCTTGTTCATCATGGTAGCCGAGTCGATAGTTACTTTAGGTCCCATGGACCATGTCGGATGAGCCAGGGCCTCCTGGACGTTGGCCTTAGCCATCTGTTCTATGGAGCCGTTGCGAAACGGCCCGCCTGAAGCCGTGATGAATACTTTTCTGATTTCGCTGCGTTTGCCGCATTGGGCCGCCTGGAAGATGGCCGAGTGTTCGGAGTCTACCGGGATGATAGTCGCCTGGTGTTCCTTTGCCAACGGCATAGCGATAGCCCCAGCCATAACCAGCAGTTCTTTGTTGGCCAGGGCTATGGTTTTGCCTGCTTTGATAGCGGCCAATATTGCGGCCAAAGTCGATGTCCCGCTGCTGGCCGCCAGGACTTTCTGGCAGTCGGCGTGGGTGACCAGCTCGGTCATCCCTTCTGAGCCGCTGAGAATTTTTGAGCCGGAACCATTTAGGGCTTTGCTGAGTTTTTCAGCCGCATCCGGATTATAGACAGCCACAGCCGCCGGTCGAAACTGGTTCGCCTGTTCTGCCAATCGCTGCCATTGCGAGCAGGCACCTAGGCCTATCAGCCGGAATCTATCGGGCAGCCTGCCGATAACATCCAGGGCATTACTGCCTACAGATCCGGTTGAACCGAGAACAACTACTCCGGATGGCTCAGCCAAGCTAATTCTCCAGGGACTTTGCGGTTCGCCCGCTTTCTGGTGTGCCGTGTACCAAGAACAACAGTCTATTCTACGGGCCCTTAGCTGCTATTTTCAAGTGAAAACTGCCTCTGGCCAGGACAGTTGGCTGGGGTGGATTTGCTTATCCGCCCATTTAAGCTTATACTATATAGTGGTTTGGTGCATAGTCCCATGGCTAAACGAGAGAGCAGGAGTATCATTATGGCTGCCAGGGGACCAATCTTACTTTTTATCGGTCGTGAGTCCAATGGCGACGCCACGTGGCGGCAGGTGCGCCATCTTTCTCAGCCGGGCCAAGCCTTGCGGGCCTCAGACGCCTATCGTGGAATGGCCCTTTTGCTTAAATATACCGGATTTCGCGTCGCCGTTGTGGCCGTGGACCAATTGACTGACTCGGAGATGTCTTTTTTCTCGGCTGCCCGACGGCACCGGCCGGACCTTTGCCTATGGGCTATTGGCGAGGGAAACGAATTGAGCAATCCGCGCTTGGCCCAAGCTACCTGGCAGGGCGCTCAGGAAATAGTGACTGTCGAGCAATTGGACTCCAAGCTGACCGAGTTGATCGGTTCTGAGCCGACTGCTCTGCGGGATAAGGTTGACCGGGATGTCTCCGATTTTTTGCAGTCCAGGACCATAGCCGAGTCTAAGCGTAAGGCTCCTGCCGCTGAGCCGTCGGAGAACCTTCCTCAACGGTACAGTCAGGATATAGTCACCCCGGAAGAGCTTCGGGTTCTCTTGGGCGAAGAGCCCGGGCAGTCGGATCTGCCTGAAGAGTCAAAACAGTGAAGTCCGCCGAATCCACAATTTCTCTGCCTGTCCTGGTCGTCGGTGCCGAGGCCCGTACTCTGGCTTTGCTGGCGGAGGTATTCGGCAAAGACCTCAAGAGCGTCCCCTCCTGGATGGAGGCCATCGGTGAGGCCGCCGGCGGCAGATACCAACTAATCCTGGGCAATCTCGACCGTGCTTCCGAAGACAGCATCCTGGCTGTTAGTGCTCTGCGATCAGCCAATTCCAAGGCCAGGATTGTTCTATACTGCAAGCCGATCCAGGAACCCCTGGCCCGTCGAGCTCTGGCCGTCGGGGCTGACGATTATCTTATAGAACCGTTGACCCGCCAAGAACTCCTGCCAACGCTCAATGGGCAATTGTCTGGTTCTGCTGTTGTTGAACCTGATGTCTCGCCCTCACCGCAGGTTTCTCTGGAGACTGACCATCCGCCCGCCGAGACTGTTGCTGCCCTCACAGACTCCTATAGTCTTTGTGCCCAGCTGCTGCAGGCCGGCAAGTCCGGAATTGAGAATCTGCTGGCTCAGGCCCAGAGGATTTTGGCTGAGTATTTTGCCGTGCAGTGGGTACAAATGCAAGTGCTGGATGAGTCTGCAGTTGCCCAGCCTCTCGGAGATGCTCATCTCGAACACTCCGTCCAGTTGGCTCGTGGTGGGCGGTTGCTGATTCGTTTGGGGCCGCCGCTTCCGCAGCGAACGGCACAGCCGCACCCACAGCAGATGTTGGCACAGATAGCTCACATGCTCGGTTCTCTGGTGGATGTTAGCCGGGAGATAACAGCTTTACAGACGTTGGCTGTTACCGACGAACTCACCGGACTGTACAACCGCCGTTACGTCTATGAGTTTACCGAGCAGGTACTGTCCAGGGCTCATGGTGAGCGTTTTGAGGTGACCGTTCTGTTATTCGATGTGGACAATTTCAAGCATTATAACGACACCTATGGGCATGCCACAGGCGACGAGGTCTTACGGGAGACTTCCGAGCTGATGCGCAGGTGTTCGCGAGAGCATGACCTGGTGGGTCGTTTCGGCGGGGATGAATTCGTTATGGTCTTCTGGGATGCCGAGCAGCGGCGTCAGCCCGATTCGCGTCACCCCCAGAAGGCTTTTTCCTTGAGCGAGCGTTTCCGCCGCGAGGTCAGCTCCCACGATTACAAGTGTCTGGGCCCCAAGGCCAAGGGTACTTTGACCATCAGTGGTGGCTTGGCCAGTTTTCCCTGGGATGCCTCCACCGCTGACGGCCTTTTTGCCCGGGCCGACGATGCTTTGCTGCAGGCCAAGGCCAGCGGCAAGAACCGCATCTATATTGTCGGTCACGAAAGGGCCCGGTAGCCTGCATTTTCCCTACAGAAACCAGCTTGGCTGGCCCGATAATCTCTATGTTAGCAGGCTTGGTATGCGCCGAAACCCCGGCTGAGTAGCCCTATCTGCCCAGCCTCTCATAGGAGATTGCCCACGTTGTCCAGTACGCCACTCTCGAATCGGTGGTCCTCTGCCGTTCTGTTGCTTGTTGTCTGCTTTACCTTTCTGGCCTGTGTCAGCTATAGCTGGTCTGATTGGCCAAGCACCCGTCTGGCTCCTCCGGTCTGGCCGGGGGAAAATCGCTGCGGACCTGTAGGTGCCTGGATAAGCTATCAGGTCTTCAGTCTTCTGGGCTACTCCGTCTTCGTACTCTTGATTTTTGGCGGGGTTTTCAGCGTATTACGGCTGCTGAACCGTCCGGTGTCGGATTTTTACCTGCGAGTAGCTGGTTTAGGCCTTCTGGTGCTGTCTTTTTCAGCCGTTGGACACCTGTTGAGCCCCTCTTTCAACTTTCCCGCCGAAAATCCTCTCCCTTTTACTGCCGGCGGAGTTGTCGGTTCAGCCTTGGGGTCCTTTTTGTTGCGACAGTTATCCCGTTGGGGCTCTGCGCTGGTGCTGACCGCAGCCTTGGCCGTTGGCTTATTACTGGCTGCCGACACTTCGGTAGGTTTTGTTTTGCGTTTGATCCGATCGCAGTTGGCCCTGCTTAGCCA
>JAACET010000118.1 GCA_011682385.1 Actinomycetota bacterium
GCCCTTCGCCGGAGCATAAGAAGCCGCCCCCCAAAGCGGTGACAAGTCCGAGCCCGACTCGACGAGTGCCCAGGGAGGCCGTGGAAAGATCGAAGAACAATCCCTTGGTCAGCAAAACGCTGGAGATGTTTGGTGGTGTAGTTATGAATGTCAGTGAAAAGCCGCCCGACAAAACAGGTCCCAGACCATCGGCTTAATATTGGGGGTCAGGCGTTCGGATCATGGCTGAGGTACATACCGATTCACTGAAGCAATTGATTGAGGAGCTTTGTCGGCTTCCGGGCGTGGGGGCCAGGTCTGCTGAGCGGATCGCCTTGTATCTTTTGGATGCTCCCAGCGAGAAGGCTCTGCACTTGGCCCAGGCCATCCGTAAGCTCAAGACCTCAATACGAAATTGTGACGTTTGTTTTAATCTTACTGAGAGCGAGCTCTGTTCTATCTGCTCGGACGACGCGCGGGATCGCTCGGTCATTTGTGTGGTGGAATTACCCAAAGACGTTATGCGTATTGAGTCCACCGGCGCCTACAAGGGACTTTATCATGTTTTGGGCGGGCATATTGCCCCGCTGGATGGTATCGGTCCGGACAAGTTGAATATCGATTCACTATTAAAAAGAGCGCGTCAGCCTGGCGTAAAGGAAATTATCCTCTCGATGAATCCGACCGTCGAGGGAGACGGCACTGCCCTGCACATCGGCAGCCTGCTGCAATCGAGCGGAATAAAGATAACCAGGCTCGCCCGCGGACTCGCCAGCGGCGCCAGCCTGGAGTTCACCAATAAAGACACCATCACTGAGGCCATTACCGGACGTCAACCACTTCCCTAGCTGTTTCATCCATGCAAAAACCGTACCAATTGTTGGTTCATCTTGCTTTTGCGCTCTCAGTGCGGTATTATAGTCGTGTACATTTCCTTAAGCAGGAGAGGTCTTAGCCGGTGAAAATGGAGCTGTCACAACACCTGCGTGTCGATCAGCGAATGCAAATGGTTCTGGCTCCGCGCATGATTCAGAGCATGGAGATACTACAGCTGCCGATGCTTGCTTTGCAGGAGAGGATCAATCAGGAGTTGGAATCAAATCCCGTTTTGGAAATCGCCACTGAGACCCCGGAGCAATCTGCGGAACAGCCGGTGGATGCACCATCTGTGGACGAGATACCGGATGGCGAGCGTGACTTTGTGGTCAAAGAGGATTCCTCTAATGTGGATGATTTTGAACGGCTCAGTTCGTTGAGCCCGGATTTTGCGGACTTCGATGTTCCACCGCCGCGGGCTCACACCCATAGAGTTTCCTCTGAGCGTGATCCCAAGATGGAGGCCATGGCCAATACAGCCGCCCGCGATACCAGCCTGGACGAATATCTTCGGTTACAGTGGTCTTTTGTTTCAGCTCCGGATCCGATCAAGAAGGCCGGTGAGCTCATCATCAGCTTTGTTGACGACGATGGCTATTTACGTGTGCCTTTGGAGGACCTGCCCGGCCGTACCAGTGAGCCTGTGGAGTTGGAGCAGCTCACTGACGCTCTAAGTCTTATCCAGACCCTGGATCCGCCCGGCGTAGGTGCTCGCAACATTCAGGAATGTCTGCTGCTGCAACTGCCCAGCCTTGATGGTGATACCTCTGTCGAGCGAGAGTTGATTCTCAACCACCTCGACGACATCAGAATGAACCGCTATCCGGCTATTGCCAAGAAGGCTCATTTGACTATCGAGCAGATAAACACAGCCGTGCATCGTATTTCCAGGCTGGAGCCGGCTCCGGGTCACAGTGTCGGCCAACCGCCGGCCCATTATATTGTCCCGGACGTCATAATTGAATTTGATCCAGCTTCTGACAGTTATCAAGCTCGTTTGGCTGACGACCATGTGCCCAATCTGGCCATCTCCCAGCAATACCGAAGCATGTTTAAGGGGGGCCCTTTGGACGCCAAGGCCAAGGAGTTTTTGCAGCGTAACATTCGCTCAGCCCGTTGGCTCATTGATGCAATTCAGCAGCGTCGCCACACCCTTATGCGTGTGGTTAATGCGGTAATAAAAGCCCAGCGTGATTTTCTCGATAATGGCCCGCAATACCTCAAGCCCTTGCCGATGCTGCAGGTGGCCGAGCAACTGGGCATTCACGTAGCCACGGTCAGCCGGGCTGTGGCCGACAAATACGCCCAAACGCCTCGGGGAATTTTTTCCCTGCGTTCCTGTTTTTCCGGTGGCACACAAACCTCCAGTGGCGAAATCCTTAGTTGGAACGGGATCAAAGCCAAGCTTATGAAGGTCATCGAGAGCGAAGACAAGCAGAACCCCCTTTCCGACGACCAGATTGTAGAGCGGTTGAAGGCCGACGGTCTCAAACTTGCCCGACGAACCGTGGCCAAGTATCGCAAAGTGATGAACATTCCCCCCGCCCGCCGGCGCAAGCAGTTTTGCAGTTAGCAACTGGGGTTCTTGACCAGACCTGGTCCGTTATAGACGGTAAAATGTTTCGGTTTGAGTCCTGCCCGCCGGGCAATCTGACTGATCCAGTCGAACTTCCCCACGTGCATCAACTCGTGCGAGTCTGAGCCGACCGACAGCTTTACCCCCAGCTCTGCAGCCACAGCCGGTAGATTGTGATAGGTATCCTGCTGGTCCGAGCTGATGAGTTTGCGTTTGACGTGTTCGTTCAGTTCAAAGGCCACCCTGTGTTCGCGCATCACTCCGAACAGGTCGCTGAAGCGGTCCAGAATTTCAGCCTCGAAGCGGATTTCCGGTCCTTCACGGCTAACCATGATTCCCGGATGAGCCAACACATCGACACGCTCCTGCTTGACTGCCGCGGTCACCCAGGGAAACCACTTTTTCAGCAGTCGGCGTTTGGTACGTTTGGACACTTGTCCATCGTCGTACCACATCAGCGAGCTATCCGGGTAGGCGTGTGTTGATACTATCAAGGGCCTAAATTCCGGGGGGATTTTTTCGATGAGTCGCCCATCGGAGTAACGCGGGTCCACATCTACTTCCAGGCCCAGGTAAACCTTGAGGGAAGGTTCGAGTTTCTCGAATTCCTCCTGCAACAGCTCCAGGCTCGCCAGGTGTTGATGGTTCCAGACGTGTTCGGTGACAGCAATTTGTTTTAGACCTGCCTGCTCAGCCTGTTTGACTATGTTAGCCAGGGTCATGTTTTCAGCCGCGTGCCCCGAATAGACCGTATGGATATGCATATCGACAGCCGGTACGTTGTCAAATTCGGTGCGACTGAACACGCAACAACTCCAAAGAGGAAAGTCTACAGCCCAATAACAGGCCCAAATTCCGCTGATTACGGGCAAACAAAGCCCCCGGCTGTGGGAACATCCATTATAGCGGATTTTAGCCAAATAGCAAGGAATGGATTCCCGCGACTTGCATTAGGATTCTGTGGATTATGTTATATCTAACCGTTTAGCCCCCAGGTTTACCCTGGGGGCTTTCTTCCCTTGTAACGCTCCCCGGCTGCGTCCTGGGGGTATTCGAGTTGGTTATTTCCTTCGTGAACTTCGTGGCGTGCCCCCTTCGTGGTTAATTCTTTCTTTTTTCAAATGCCCCCGGGCCGGAGCATGGTCCCGCCGAAGGTCTCCCGAAGGCGGATGCCGGGGGGATCTATCTCGGACAACGGTCACGGCGTAGCCGGAAGGGCGAAGACGGAAATTTCCCCGTTGAAACTCAGCCCACTGATGGTACTATATACAAGCCAATTCGAGCAATTGGTGGGGGGCAATTCGTACAAGTGCTTCCTATCGGCAAATGTGCCGGGGAGTAGGGATTATACGGAAATGAGACGAGATTACCCGGGATAAAGAAAGGGTACAGAAATGATCAAAGACTTTGAGGCAGTCAAAAAACAGATTGGGGAACTAGCGGGAGTGATAAATTCGTTTAAGTCAGAAGCTGTCCAGCTCCGTATTATTGAGCTTGTGTTCGGCGTGTCATCTGAAGATGAGGATCAAGCTGAAGATACGGCTAAACGAAAACCGCGATCTTCGAAGAGATCTGTGCAAAAAAAGAAGCCATCAGCGAAAGGGCAAACATCGAGCAAGAGCCCAGAGAGGGCAAGATCGGCGGCGAGGGGGGCAGTGGCTACTTTAAGCCACTTGGCCGACGCAGATTTCTTCTCAAAGCCTAAGACTATCAGTGACATTATTGAGCATTGCTCAACACACCGTGCTCGTAAATTCAAAGCAAATGAATTCTCTGGTAAACTTGCCAGAATGGTTCGCAATGGCGTATTGCGTCGCAAAAAGAACGCGGATAAGCAGTATGAGTACACCAAAGCATAATTCTTTACTGGATGTTGCTTTAAAAAACATCCCGAAGAAGTTTCGTACTAAAATCATCGATACATACTTAGCCTTGAAGAGACACTGTGTGGAATCTCGATCTGAGGCGGCAGGCTTGTCTACTGGGAAATTCTGTGAGACGGCGATCAGGTACCTTCAAGCCAATATTCTCGGAGCGTACACACCCTTCGGGAAGAAGATCGGCAACTTCCCGGACGAATGCCGGAAACTGATTACATCGAGTAGTGGTTCTGCAACGGAATCCGAACGTGTAATTATTCCGCGAGCCTTGGTCTACCTGTACACAATGCGGAACAAGAGGGGCATAGGACATATTGGAGGTGATGTTGATTCCAACCAAATAGACACAATGGTAATGGTACGTGTGGCAGACTGGATCGTCTGCGAGTTGATCAGGATTAATCACGGCTTGTCACTCGAGGAGGCCCAAGATATCGTTGATAATGTTTCCGTGCGTCAACTCCCTGCGATTTGGGAAATTGACGGCAAGAGGAGAGTCTTGAAAGAAGGACTGAAGGCTAACGATCAGGTATTGCTGCTGTTGTACGCCGTCAAAGAGACAGCCGTAATGGTAGAAGACCTATGCTCCTGGATAGAGTACTCAAATCTCGCCGTGTTCAAGTCTCGTGTTCTGGCCCCGTTGCACACAAAGAGGCTTATTGAGTATAATAAAGAGATAGATAGTGCAGTTCTGTCTCCTAAAGGTGCGAAGCGTGTCGAGAGGGATATTCTGTAGCCCTCGACACCCTTACGGATCCAGAAACTGAGGCGGCTTGTGTGAGGACCAGATGTCGGCGTGGCGAGTGGGGGCGTGGGCCCGAAAAGATTTCTGACGTAATCGTCGAGCCATGCCGTGAAATAAAATCACCGACAGCAAAAACAATATCAATATAATAGCTACCAACATCAGCCAATGGCGGTACACCCCCGGGTGACTTATATTGACAACCTCTTCTGTTCGCTGCCCCGCAGTAGTGCTTCCTGTCGCTACAGGATTGCTCGGCGGATCGAGCTTGATCACGTTGGCCGCAGTCGGAGCTACCCCGCCGGAGGCCTGCTCCAGAGCCAGCTCGGCCGGCGTAGGCGATTTCTGGCAGGAAACGCAGCACAAAGCCAGTAAAACCAGAGCGACGGTTATATGCAACCTAACCATGATACCTATATTATAGGCGAGTCGAGTTCTATTTGAAACGTTCAGGTTCAAATTTACACACCTGCTGAAACTGTTTGAGCAGTTTTTCCGCCTCCGGGCTGAGCTTTGAAGGACTGACAATTTTTATCACCGCGTACTGATCTCCCGCTTGGGCATTGGCCTTGGATGCGGGAACACCTTTGCCCCTGAGTCGGAGTTTTTGCCCTGAAGAGACCCCAGCCGGTACCCTCACTGCGGTGGTCCCATGCAACGTGGGCACATCCACCCGGGTCCCTAGAGCAGCTTCGGTAAAACTGATCGGCAACTCCACGTAAATGTCCTGTCCTTCCCGCCAAAAATAGGGGTGTGGCTCTACGCTAACCTTAAGATAGAGGTCGCCCGCCGGGGCCCTGCCCGCCGACGGTTTTCCCTTTCCGCGAATACGAATCTTTGCCCCGTCGGTCACTCCCGGCGGGATTGTTACATTCAGAGCCTGTAATTTCCCTGTGTTCGGTCCGCCGACGGTTTTGAGTTTGATTGTGGCTTTGGTCCCCAGAGCAGCCTTGACGAAGGGCAGAGTGATACTGTGGGTTATGTCTTTTCCGTGAGTTGGCGGTGGCGGTGCAGCTCGGCGAGCACCTCGGGCATTTCGTGATCGGCCGAAGAACTGCTCGAAGATGTTTTCGAATCCGCCGGCACCTTCGCCGAAGTCGCGAACGTTGAAATCAGCCGGTCCCGTCCGCCAAACCCGTTGAGCTGATGGCCCGCCCC
>JAACET010000119.1 GCA_011682385.1 Actinomycetota bacterium
GAATAAAGTGGGTTAGAGAGAACGGCTTTAACCAAATAGCAGAGTACCCTCTAGCGGAATCCGACAAAAAAGAAATCCTGGCCTACCAGTTTCCATATGGCCACATTGATGAACTTCTTAGGCTGATGGAGCCAATTGAGGCTCTTGAAAAAGAGTATTTTATAGGATGCGATGTTTCGCCGTGTTGTTTTGAAATGTACTGGCGGCTGAGGGGAATGGACAAAGCCATGGTGGAACTGGCATTGGACCCGAAACTTACTGAAGAAATGTTCAAACACTGTGCGGACTTTGCTATAGAACTCTCAAAAAGTGCGACAGAGAAGTACAAGCTCGATTGGCTCTGGACCGGCGATGATATTGCCGCCCAACAGCAAATGTTGATAAATCCGCAAACTTGGCGAGATATGATCAAACCCCAGCTTAAAAGGATTTTTGACGTTGCTAAATCACAAGGATTGTACGTAGCTTTCCATTCCTGTGGAGCGATCAGGCCAATCATAGCAGACCTTGTAGAAATAGGTTTAGATGTCCTCAACCCAATCCAATGTAATTGTCCGGGTATGGACCCACTGGAACTGAAAAAAGAATTCGGAGATAACTTGGCTTTTATGGGTGGGGTCGATACGCAAGGAGTTCTGCCCAACGGTTCTGTCGATGACGTCCGACGGGCGACAGCAAGGCTTGTCGAAGGCATGACCGTTGACGGCGGCGGCTATATATTAGCGGCATCGCATACGATTCCACCGGAAACGCCTAACGAGAATATTTTCGCAATGTACGAAGAGGCCGGAATCAGCAAGGAAGCAATATTTGACAAAGCTGCTGATGTCCGAAAACAACTGAAATCCTGAGTAATTCAATCTCTGTGGAGATGAACGCTTATGCAATTTGCTCCTGATTATCGCAACATAGAGGATGTGGCCCATAACCGCAGGCCCAGCCGTCTGCCATTGTACGAACATCTTATAAACGATGAGTCAATGGAAAAAATAGCCGGGTTTAAGTTTCCTGACTTCGATAGTGGAAATGCTGCGGATCGACGACAATATTTCGAGCTCTACTGTAATTTTTTCCTGGGTATGACGTACGACACCGTATCGTATGAATTTTGCGTTACGGACATATTGCCCGGTGGCGGTGCTCTGCTTGGAGAATGTGCCGGCGCTATTCAAAATCGATCAGATTTCGAAAAATACCCCTGGCCCGATTTGCCTCGATTATTTTGGGAACGGGCTGAAGCCCGCTTCGAGACCCTTCAGCAGGTAATACCCGACGGCATGAAAGTAGTTGGTGGAATCGGCAATGGCCTGTTCGAGATCAGCGAAGATTTAGTCGGCTTCGAGCAGCTGTGCTATATGCAGATTGATGACCCTGAACTATTTTCCGACCTCTTCGTTCGTATCGGAGATTTGCTGATTAATTTATGGTCGCATATCTTGAAAAGATTCAGCGACCTCTTCGTAGTTTGCCGAAGCGGCGACGATATGGGCTTCAAAACAGGTACGCTGCTGGCCCCGAATACAATCACCACCCACATTGTGCCAGAGTACCGTCGAATAATCGACCTCATCCACAAGGCGGGCAAGCCCTTCTTACTTCATTCCTGCGGGAACATCTTCGAAGTTATGGATTCGTTAATCGACGCAGGAATTAATGGTAAACATTCCAATGAAGATGCTATCTGTCCGTTTGAGGACTGGATAAGCCGATACGGAAATCGCATCGGACTGTTTGGCGGAATAGACACAGACCTGCTTTGTCGCTTAACACCGCAAGATGTTTACGAGTTGGTTGTAGAACGCGGGGCGAAATTCAGAGAACTGGCCAACGGCTATGCCATAGGTTCCGGTAACTCGATACCGGAATACGTACCCACGGAAAATTATTTGGCCATGATCAAGGCGGTTAATCACCTAAATCGCGGTCATGGCCCCCGGCGATAGAGGACCCCCGGTACGTAGGCCGGGGGCAACAGAAGAAATATCAAAGATCAAAAAGCAAATATCAAAAAGGAAGAAAAGATTTCACCACGAAGGACACAAAGTAAAAAAATAAAAAAAGATGGATTCCGCATCAAGTGCGGAATGACAGATCAAGACCCCCGGCACGTAGGCCGGGGGCATTGGAATATCCGTCCCAGAACACAGCCTACAGGCGTTACAACTGAAGAAACCCCCGGTAAAACCGGGGACTAAATATAATGAGATTGCTTCGCTCCGCTCGCAATGACAGCTAACAGTTAATCTGCTACAAAGGCTACTAGGATACGGATTGGTTCTGACGCCTCTGCCAGTACTCGGGCAGGAACTCTTGGACCTTTGCTTCAAGCTCCTGATCGCTTATGGCAGTAAGCCGGCCGTGCTCCTCGTACTGATCCATGATCCAGCGGGCGAGCTTGTGTATCTTTATCTTGTTGATTCGGTCTTTGCCCTTAAGTCCCAGAAACTCATTCACCCAAACGACCGCACCATCAGTGCCGCTCTTGTCGGTTATGGCTACTCGGGCCGGCCGGCCGAGCAACTTGGCAGTGTCGAAAATATTGTAGATTCGCTCGTCCTGGCGAAGTCCGCCAGCATGTATCCCCGCTCGAGTGGTATTAAAGGCCCGCCCGACAAACGGATAGTTGTCGGGGATGGGTAGGCCTATCGAATGCATGTAATCAGCTAAGGCGGTAATGGCCGTAGTGTCTACGCCGCACAAATCGCCCTTCAAGGCAATGTACTCCATAATCGCACCTTCCAACGGCGGATTGCCGGTGCGCTCGCCGAAGCCAAACAAAGATGTATTGGCTGCGTCGCAACCGTAGAGCCAGGAAGTGGCGGCATTGCTGTGAACCTTGTGAAAATCATTGTGGCCGTGCCATTCAAGACGATCACTGGGTACGCCACACTTCTTGTTCAGGGTGTAGATCAGCTTGGGGATGCTGCGGGGTAGCTGGACTCCAGGATAAGAAACGCCAAAACCCATAGTGTCGCACAGGCGAATCTTAACCGAGAGTTCCTCGGGAACCTGGGCACTTCTGGCCATAAGCTCATCGACGAAAGGCAGGACGAATCCGTCAATGTCGGCCCGAGTGATATCTTCCAGATGGCAACGCGGACGGATGCCGGCTTCCAGGGCGGCATCGACGACTTCCAGGTAGCTAGCCATGGCCTTGGCCCGGTCCATACGCGATTTGAGAAATATGTGGTAGTCGGAGCAACTGGTAAGCATGCCGGTTTCTTTCAGGCCGGCCTCTTTGACTAAACGGAAATCCCCCTTTACGGCCCTGATCCAGCCGGTGCATTCCGGATAGCTGTGGCCCAGGGCTCGGCAACGATCAAGGGTCTCCCGGTCGTTCTTAGTATAAAGGAAAAACTCAGTCTGACGAACAACCCCGTTGGGTCCGCTGAGCTTGGCCAGCAGATCGTAAATTTTGACCATCTGATCGATAGTATATGGCGGACGAGCCTGTTGGCCGTCACGGAAGGTTGTGTCAGTAATATGGATGTCGCGGGTCTTGAGAGTCTGAGGATCAAACTCAACAGGCTCACCATCGATGTATTCGCTAATGGGACCGTCGAAGTGAATAAACGGGGGCAGGCTATGAGAAAACGTATCAGTCAGAAGATTTGGCTCAGGTACTTCCTGGAGCTGGTGAACCTTCTTGTTCTTGGACATCAAAAACCCTTTCCGAACACGAACAGGGTAACCAGGCAGTGCTAAACACTACGGCCCTGTTCTTTGCATATCCTGGTGATAAACTCGACGGCTGAGCCGACTGTCTCAACAGCCAAGGCTGCATCCTCGTCCATTTCTATACCGAACTCTTCTTCAAACATGGCTACCAACTCAACCGACTGGACGCTCTCGGCCCCCAGGTCGGCAGCAAAGTTGTCTTGCAGTTCGATGGAACCGGGCTCTACATTCAGAACCCGAGCAGTAACAGCTATGACACGCTCTTGAACCGTGGCCATCAATGATTCTCCTGTCAGTTTGTGAGGTCCGAACGGTAACGATTTTTCCCACAATCACTTATAAAACTATACGTCTTCCGGGCCAACCGGTTCGCCGACATCATGTGATCGGTCTCGTGAGGCAAATCTTCACTGAAACATAGCTTTATATCATGTTTAGGCCTTTGCGGCAAGGTGTTGGTTGTCTGCTGCACCCCAGAAGGTCCAAGGCAACAAACAACATTGCCTAACAACTAATCGGCCGGTACACTGGGGCTCAAAGCATCGCGATTCGCTGGCAACACGGAGGATACCGTGAAACGTCCCATAGCAGTATTCGACTCCGGATTGGGGGGACTAACCGTAGTGGCCCAACTCCGCCGAGCACTACCAAACGACTGGTTCGTCTACTTCGGCGATACGGCTCGAGTACCCTACGGCTGCAAATCAGCTGATACGGTAAAAAGATTTGCTATCCAAGCAGTAGAATTCCTGCTGCAGTTCGAGCCCAAGACAATCGTGGCGGCATGTAACACGGCCTCGGCTATGGCCCTGGAAACCCTTCAGGAAGTCGTGGATGTTCCCGTGGTAGGAGTGATCGAACCAGGGGCAAAAGCAGCAGTCCAAGCAGCAAACCAGCGGTGCATCGCTGTAATCGGAACCGAAGCAACCATAAACTCACAGGCATACCACCGGGCTATCTGGCAGATCGACCCGCAGGCACGGATCGTGGCCAAAGCCTGCCCACTACTGGTAAGCATGGTAGAAGAGGGACGTCAGCCAACAGATGCAGTTGTGGAAATGGTAGTAAAAGAATATCTGCAAGGTCTAAAAGAACATGAGCCGGGCGTGCTGCTGATGGGATGTACTCACTACCCGCTACTGCGCGAGGCCTTCGGAAAAGTGATGGGCCCGGAAGTAACCCTGATAGACTCGGCCTGTCATACGGCAAAGAAAGTGGTGGAAGTGTCGGGCGAAGCGAACACAGAAAAAAACGCAGAGGGGGGAACAGTTCGCTGCTATGTGTCCGATAACGCTGAACGCTTTGCCACGCTGGGAGCAAGGTTTCTCAATGAGCCATTGGGGTATGTCAGCTATGTGCCGTTAGATGCGCTCATAGCCGACCCCGGCGGAGCACTGGGAGTAATGGCCAACGCAAAAGAAGACCCTCGGCACGTAGGCCGAGGGCATTGGGGATAAACAGAAAGAGGATGCAATGAAAAAACTGGTACTTAGTGGGATTCTGCTGGGCTTGGTTATGAGCGGGTGCGGCAGCGGGATAAAAAAATACGAAGAGAAAATCACGACAGAACAAAACGCTGACCTTCGCCGTGAAGCCATCGTCGAACTGATGTGCCAACCCTGCAGCCGAAGCGATGACGCAGTCCGGTTGTTCACTATGCTGGCCCGGACAGATGCCGACCCGACAGTGCGCTCAGCGGCTGTGCGAGGACTGGGAGAATCAAAAAATACCGCGGCAGTAAAACCGTTGGCTGAAGTACTAAACAACGAAAGCGACGAATTCATCCGTCGCGATGCGGCAGTAGCCCTGGGAAAAGTATGCGGGCCAGAAGCAGTCCGAGCCCTACTGGAACAACTACGGGCGGATCAAGATGACCAGGTGCGAGCAGCCTGCGCCCGATCGCTGGGTGAGTACAAATATCCGGGCGTTACGCAGGCACTGGTGGGCGCACTGCTGGCGGAAGACTTCTGCATTGTCTTTGAGGCCCGGCGGTCGCTGGGAAAACTCACCGGTAAATCATTCCAGTCCAGTCAGGAATGGCAGAATTGGCTGGATAAGACCGGCGAAGTGTTTGTGACAGAGTGAAGAAACACAAAGAGTTCACCACGAAGGACACGAAGATCACGAAGGTGAAGAAAGCAGAGAAAGAAACGGAAAGAAAGATGTTTTGACGCAGGTTTCGCTGATTACGCAGATTGTAAGAAACACCAAGAAAGTAGAGTGTCGTACGACATGGCTCAAACAAAACAGATGATGGCAGCGGTGTTTCGGGAGGGGAAGCTCAGGCTGGTCAGAGACTATCCGGTGCCGGTGCCGGGCGAAAGCGAAGCCCTGGTAAAAGTGCTCCGGGCAGGGATATGTGCCACAGATCTTCAGATATGCAAAGGATATATGAACTTCGAAGGTGTGCCCGGACATGAGTTCGTCGGAGAAGTGGTGCGGACTTCCCA
>JAACET010000005.1 GCA_011682385.1 Actinomycetota bacterium
GAACAAATGATGGCCGAAGACAACAGCGAAGGACAAATCGACTCCAACACGGCCCAACCGCCCCCCAAAGCGATCAGCCCCCTGGTGCCATCGGCCAACAAAGATCAGGATACAGCCGTCAAAGAATTGACGGCGAACATGCTGACCTACAATTCCTTCGTCGGCAGCCGACCCAGCAGCTTCAACGACCTTATGGCTCAGGCTGAGACACTGCTAAAGGAGCGACAGTATTATTACGCGGCCAGGACCTACAGGAGAGCCACCGAACTGAGGCCCGAAAATCCACTGGCCTACCTGGGGCGGGCCTACAGCCTGACCGGGGCGGGAGACCTGATCTCAGCGGCGGAAAACCTGGCCCAGGCCCTGGATTTATTCCCCGAACTGGCACAACGAAAAATCGATCTGCAGGGATTCTTCCACGACCCAGAAGAACTCAAACGCATAACCACTAAACTGGAAGCCATGGTCAAAGACAGAACCGATAACCCCCGTATACGACTACTGCTGGGATATATCTACCATTACAGCGGACAAAACGAGGCCGCAGTCCAGGTGCTAAACGAAGCAGCAAAATCGGCCAAAGTAGACCAAAAGGTCCCTGCGAAAATGGCCAAAACTATAGAAAAATTCGCCCAGGATGTAGCTAAGCAAACAGGAAAAAACACTAACCCATAGCCCCCATCCCCACATAACAGTACTCTTTCCATTATTAATAAAAGAATGTCTCTTGGGATATTGCCAAGCAGGATGGCTTCGGGTAAATACTAAACATACACCCCCACAACAGGGGCCACAAAACCAGGTAACAGCAGAGATGTCTAAACAAACGCTAAAAACACTAAAGCTGACCGACTTCATTGATCGTGAGGCCCTGCAGGAAATCCAAGAAAGCTTCTCGGCAGTATCGAACACGGCAGTGAGCTTTCGAGATCCTCAAGGTAAACTCATTATTGAGCCGAGCCGGCCGGGAAACTTCTGCCAATTGATCCGGTCCAGTGAGTCCGGGGCCAAGGCCTGCGCGGCCAGCAATAGAGCGGCAGCCAAAACGGCTGGCCTGGGACCGGCCCAGGCGCGTAAGTGTCATGCGGGACTCTATCAGTACGCTGCCCCAATCGTGCTGGAAGATAAACGGCTGGGAACCATTGTCATGGGCGACCGGCCAAAAAAAGCCCTGACCAAAGAACAAATCCGTAAGCTGACCGAAAAGTACGGGTTGAAAGAAAAGGAACTGGCCGATGCGGCTGCGTCGCTGGCTCTATGGTCCGATAAACAAATGCGAGCCTGCATACGGCTGCTCTCGGTGCTGGGGAATAGCATAACTCGCATCTGCTACCAGGAACACGTGTTGCGAGAACGCCTGGGCGAGCTGGGCACGCTATACGATCTGACCGGCCAATTGTCCGGCACTCGTGAACTGGGCGAAACACTAAACGGACTGGCTAAATCCATAGTCCGGCTGACAAACGCCAAGGCCTGCTCGCTGAGAATTTTAAACAGGCAAACAAACGAACTGGAAATAAAGGCCCGCCACGGGTTCAGCAAAGGCTATCTCAAGAAAGGTCCGGTCAAGCTGGATCAGTCGAAAATAGATATGGCGGCCCTGGAAGGTGAACCAGTCTATATCGCCGATATGGCCAACGATCCACGGGTAATGTATAGACAACATGCCAAAACCGAAGGATTAGCCAGCGGCCTGGCCCTGGGAATGGTCTGCAAAGGACAAGCGATCGGAGTGATCCATCTATACACAGCGAAAAAACATAAATTCAGCAGGTTCGAATTAGCCTTGCTGCGAGCTGAGGCCTCAGTGGCAGCGGCGGCAATAGAAAACGCCAGGCTCTATAATGAATCCCTACAGGCCAGAGATATGGAGCGACAACTTCGTCTGGCGGCGGCAGTGCAACGACAAATGATCCCCCAGAAAGCTCCCCAACGCAAAGGGCTGGACCTGGCGGGAATATACGTGCCCTGCCTGGAATTGGCAGGAGATTTCTACGACTATCTCGATCTGCCCGAAGGAAATCTGGGCATAGCTGTGGCTGATGTGGCCGGCAAAGGTGTGGCCGCCTCACTGCGAATGGCCAGCACCCGGGCAACCCTGCGAGCACAAGTAAACAAAGTCTTCGAGATCAGCGAGATCATGCGAAGCGTCAATGAGGCCTTTTGCCTTGACGTCGATCCGGACGACATGGTTACGCCATTCGTGAGCATGTTCTACGGCGTACTGGATACAACCAACCGACGGCTGACCTATGCCAACGCCGGACATGAGCCGCCCCTATTACTGCGCGACGGCAAAGTAGTCCATCTGGCTGAGGGTGGGCCGGTACTGGGGATCGACCTGGCCAGCGCCTACTACCAGGACGCAGTAGATCTACAGGCAGGAGATGTCATGGTGATTTGCACGGATGGACTGATCGAGGCCTGTAACTTCCAGGCTGAGCAATTCGGATCAAAACGGGTACTAAAGGCGGCCAAAGCCAAAGTCCAGGACAGTGCCAAGCATATCGCTAAACATATACTCTGGGAAATGCGGCGCTTCACCGGCCTAACTGAACGCATGGACGATATCACTATCGTTGTTGCCAAAATTACGTAAGAAATATCAAAGTTCAAAAAGTAAAAGAGGCGGAAAGAAGGGGAAAAAAAGAAAGACCTGGATTCCGCATCAAGTGCGGAATGACACATTAGGACCCCCGGCACGTGGGCCGGGGGCATTAGATTGCGCCCAGTCTAGTCGGCGATGACGGTGATGCGCGATTTGCCGGTAACCAGCAGGTCAAAAAGCTCGGATACGTCCTCGTTCCGCATACGAATGCAGCCGTGCGAGGCCTGCTTGCCAATGGTCTGCGGCTCATTAGTACCATGTATGCCGTAGTCGGTCTGCTTGCCACCATCAGTAGCTAAATGCCGTAGGCTGATCCAATGGTTGCCGAGCGGATTCTTGGGATCCTCATGAGGAACATAGACCCGCCGGCCAGTCGATTCATCAACTACACCCCACCAGCCGGGATTCACCAGCTTATCACCGGCAACAAATGCCCCCGTGGGAGTGGAATTGTCCCGGCCAAGGCCAATAGCGAAACTCCTGATGTAGTAGTCGCCCAAGAAAACATCCAACTGGAAGTTCTTCTTGTAAATGATTATGTCAAAGGGGCCTTTGATAACCTTATAACTCCTGTCGGCCCGCATCGACCGGTCATTGGGAATATTGTTGATCTTCAGAAACAATTCGGGGGTAATATTATACTTTTTGACAATGGCTGAAGGCAAGTCGCCCGACTTGACGTGATAAGACTCCACAGTCGTATCACCAGGAGTAATGTGCGAACTGAAGGTCAACTCGTTGGAAATAGTAGTCAACTGCACCTGAATCATCTTGCGGTTGGCCTTATCCTTAATGCCCTTAAGAGCCTGGCTAAGTTGCTTGCGGGCATTAACATAATCGGCCCGGTCAAAGGCATCTCGGCCGGCTTCCCAGTACTTCTGGTAAATGCTGGGCTGAAC
The DNA here is from genome assembly GCA_011682385.1 of Actinomycetota bacterium. Classification (GTDB taxonomy): domain Bacteria; phylum Planctomycetota; class Phycisphaerae; order JAACET01; family JAACET01; genus JAACET01. The sequence continues at coordinate 3,508 of JAACET010000005.1, forward strand.
AGCAGGGGCCGGGGGAGGAGTCGGGGGTATCTCCTCAATCGGCGTGGTGATACTTTCCGGCTCAGGGGCCGGCGGAATCGACACCTCAGGGACCGCTGGGATATCCGGGACATCGGGCGGAGCCTGCGGCGCTGTCTGCCGGCAGCCCCCACGGACCCAGAGGACCACCACAATAAGCAATACCACAATGGCTGCAACTATACCGATTACCGGAGCGGGTAAACCAAACCGACTTGGACGCCATAAGTTTCGGGCCACAATCCGGCCTCCTCGTGCTAGAGAAAACAATGTCTATACCCCACGCTCAGTAACCAAAGAATATAGCCAAGGCGGTGGGCAGGCAAGTCAAAAAAATCAATTTGGCCCGGAAAGTCAGTCCCGGGGAATAATACAAAAGAAAAAGCAAAAAATCCTTGAACCGCAGGCCGATTAAGACGTAAAAAGTGTATCTGCCAAATGGACCGCTCTAAACAAAAGGAGAACCACTATGAGTCCTAAACAGGGGAGAAAATGGTTTCTAACAGTGATCCTGTCCGCCCTGGCCCTGGGGTTGGCAGCAGAAGCGAGGACGGCAGGGGCTCAACAGGCTGTAACCCAAACCACACGCGAACAACTGGCCAAAATGGAGGACATCTCGGCAGCGTTCAGGGCTGTGGCAGAGGTAGTGCGCCCAAGCGTGGTCAGCATACGGGTGAGAAAATATCCGGATAAAATCGAAACGGAGGATATCAAAGGGCCAAAACCATCCCCAGAGCAGCAGGAAAGGGACGAATTCCAAGAACGGCTGCGGCGGTTCTTCGGCCCAATCGACCCTGACTTCGGCGATCAACCCCACCGTCGCCAAATCCGACCACAACGGCCGGTCAGCGGGATAGGATCGGGAATCATCGTCGATGCGGCAAAAGGATATATCCTGACCAACTACCACGTTGTCAGAGAGGCTGACGAAATACAAGTCAAACTGCATAACGGATACCGATACGCAGCAGAAGAAATCGGATACGACGAACGAGCAGACCTGGCCATCATAAAAATCGAGGCCGATAACCTCCAAGAGGCTATACTGGGTAACTCGGAAAAAGCAAAAACCGGGGACATCGTGCTGGCCGTGGGCAGCCCCTGGGGACTAGAACAAACCGTAACCCAAGGAATCATCTCGGCCAAAAACAGAAGCATCGGAAGCCTCCTGGGATCGGGAATCTCCGATGCAGACTATATCCAAACAGATGCGGCGGTAAACCCCGGAAACAGCGGAGGACCATTAGTAAATGTACGCGGGCAAGTGATCGGAATCAACGTGGCTATTCGGCCCCAAAGCGGAATGGTTCCAGCATACGCGGGAGTGGTGTTCGCAATCCCAATCGACCATGCCAAAGAAGTAATGGAACATATTATCGCCGGTAAGCCGCTAAAGCGGGGATATCTGGGGGTCCGCTTCGTGGACCTGGCTGACGCAGAGTCAGGGCTGGCAAAGTCGCTGGGCAGCGAACACAGGCCAGGCGTCGTCCTGGGAGAAGTGCTGGCAAATGAACCTGCTCACAAGGCAGGACTACAGCCGGGAGATGTGATTCTTCAAGTCGATGGGCAAAGCATCATAGATGGGGCGGTTTTGCAGCGAGCTATCGCTGGCAAACTGCCGGGAGATAAGGCAGTCCTCACCATCCTGCGAAACAAAAAGACCATGAAACTGACCGTAAAAGTCGGTGAGCAGCCCTCAGACGAAGAACTGGTGTCCATGCGCAGACACAAACCGACACAAGCAACTATCCAAAAAATGGGCCTGGAGGTGACTGAGCTGACGGCTGAAGAGGCGGCACAAATCGGCGTACCGACCCAGACCAAAGGACTGCTGGTAAAAAAGGTCAAACGCGGCAGCCTGGGGAATCGACTGGGTATTCGACCAAACGATGTCATCGTCGAACTACAACGGAAAAAAGTGCAAACCATCGAAGAATTCGACGCCATCCTGAAAACAATGTCGCCGACTGAAGGGATATCGGTCACAGTAGTCAACAGGGCAGGGGCAAGGTTCTTGTACTTCCGCTTGCCAAGGTGAAAACAGACCTGAGCGAAAAAAGAGTAAAGCATGGGGAATTGCCCGGGACTGGATTCGAACCAGCACCCCCGGTGTTATGGGGACTAGCACCTCAAGCTAGCGCGTCTGCCATTCCGCCACCCGGGCATTTCAGAATTGCTCGCCTCCGGCGACAAATAGATTAGGCTAAATTCAAGTGATTGTCAAGGTGCGGGTGATGACCCCAGGTGAAACCGGGGGCTAAATATGAGAGAAGACCCCCGGCACGTAGGCCGGGGGCATTCAAGCAAAGGGACAAGAACTGCATTCCGCATCAAGTGACCAATGACGGGAAGAACCCCCCCCGGGCACGTAGGCCGAGGGCATTGGAAATAATTCGGGGGCATAGTGGCTGGGAGCGCTCAGAGCATCTCGGCGGCGGCCCGGATGTGCTCGGGAGTCGAACCGCAACAGCCGCCAATGAAGTCCGCACCAGCTCGCACCAAAGCAGGCACATACGAAGCAAAATCCTGAGGGCTGGCAGAAAACACAGTCTTACCTTCAATCAACTGCGGTAGGCCGGCATTGGGCTTAATCCATACGGGACCATCCCAACTCCGGCGGTAACGCTTAACCAGAGAAACAGCAATATCAGGACCTACGCCACAGTTGGCGCCAAAAGCGTCCGGAGATAATGGGGCCAATTCATCAACTATCCGAGCAGCGTCGGCACCCATGACAGTGCGGTCATTGTCAGAGCCGGCGGCAAAACTGAAACTGACCACCACAGGCAGATCACAGCTATCAGCCGCAGCCTTGAGAGCACAGCGGGCCTCGGCGGGGTCGGCAAAGGTCTCCAAAACAATAGCGGCTGCACCGGCGCGGGCCAGGGCAGTAATCTGCTGAGCAAAGGCCCTGGTCAACTCGGTCTCGGTGACTTCGCCGGTAATCAGCATTTTACCGGTTGGGCCGACCGAGCCAAAAACCAAAGCATCCATACCAACGGCCTCAGCAGAAATCTCAACAGCGGCCTTGTTCAGATCAGCTGTACGCTTATCCAGGCCGTGGCGAGCAAGGACAATCGAATTGGCTTGGAAGGTGTTGGTCAAAACAACCTCCGAGCCGGCCTGGGCATAAGCTGAATGCACCGAGCCCACGGCCTGGGGATTGTCGAGGTTCCAAAGCTCAGGCGGTGTGCCGGCGGGCAGACCCAGAGCATCCAACTGGGTGCCCATGGCACCGTCAGTCAGGACCGGTCCGGCAGCAGAAAGTTCACTCAAATCAATAGGCATGGCAAAAGGCCCCTGGAGGTGACAACAAAATAATGTAACTGTTCAGGCCCTTTGGGGCCTGAACAGTTACAAAGAAAGATGTTTCAAAAAGCGATGGTAGCTAAAAGCGCAGTCTGGTAGCGGCGCAGTTTGGGCAGGTCAACGGTCACGCCGAGGCCCGGACCCATGGGACGCTTAATGCGACCACCGTAGCCAAAACGGCTGGAACGATCAGAAATATCATCAGATAACAAAAAGGTGCCATAAGAACCCTCGGCAAAGGTCACTTCCGGTACCATGCTCAAAAACCATCGGCCGGCAGCAGATAAAATGGCTGTCTCGCCGACCATGCAGCCGAGCTGATAGGAAATATCGGCCTTGCGTGCTAAATGGGCTAAACGCAGAGCAGGAATCAGGCCGCCGTTCTTGCTGATGCGAATGTTGAAAAAATCTACAGAACGCTCGTCAATGAAGGCCTGGGCCTGGCTGGGCAAAACCAGCGACTCGTCAACCATGATGGGCACAGCGACCTTAGTGCGTAACAAGGAATAAACCGACTGGTCCCGGGGTGAAAGGGGCTGTTCCACACAACAAATATCAAAACCGGCCAACAAAGGAAAAGTGTCCAGGGCCTTGTCCAAATCCCAGACGCCATTGACGTCGGCTCGTAAGCTGTAACGCTTGGAACGCAGTCCACGAGCAAGTGGCCGATGGACGGCTCGAAGAATGTCCTCGTCGTGGTCGGTGCCGAGCTTGATCTTAAAATCCCGCAGGCCAAACAGACGCATCTTGCGAAGCTTGCCAGTAATCTGACGCGGGTCGTCGGCTGAAAGTACACCGGAAAAACGAACCGAGTTGAGAGAACCATCCAGGCGGAAATCAGGTACACCCAGCCAGCCGACAATCTCCTGCAAACCCCGGCGAAAATGTCGGCCAAAAGCGTCCAGCAGAGCCAACTCCACCGCACATCTAGCGGCAACAATGGGCTTGCCCCGCCGGCCAACCAAGGGCAACTCCTCCAGCTTGTTGAGCAAATCGGGAAAACTAACCGGAGCAAGGTCGGCTAACAGCGGTGCCAAAACAGTCTTAATAGAAGTGGCGGCACCGGAAATGGTTTCGCCGGAAACATACTCCCGAGCAATAGACTCGCCAAAACCAACGGAACCGTCGGAAAGCTCGGCTATGACAATCAAATTCTCGGAAACAGACCGCTCGGCTGTAGAGTGGCGAAACGGACGGCGAAAGGGTATACTGAGGGAAAGGAGCTCCAGAGATTTCAGATAAGCTGACATAACGTATTTGTAAGCGGAAAGACCAGTGGGCGTCAAGAAACTATCAGAGATTGGGTGTATTAAGGTTTTGTGGAAATCATAAATATCTTGAGGGGACCCCCGGCACGTAGGCCGGGGGCATTCAACTAAATCCCCGGTGGGGCACCCCAATCGCAAAATATGGCGATTGGGGACCCCTAAAACCGGGGGCTAAATATAACATGATCCACAGAACCTTAATGCACCCTCGGAGATTGTGAAAAAACCCCGGGACCCAGCCCGAGGGCATTAGGAATAGCAGGAACGCATGGTGAGTAGGAAATGGTACGCGGACGGACTGCACTTTAGCTGTCAAGAGTGCGGGACCTGCTGCAGCGGTGAGCCAGGTTACGTGTGGGTCAGCAAGGAAGAATTGCGGGGAATCGCTGAGTTCCTGAAAATCAGCGAACCTGAACTACGGGCTAAACATACCCGCCGAGTAGGATGGAGGATAAGCTTGACAGAAATGGCTAATGGCGACTGCACCTTCCTCGTCGATAAAACAAGTGGGCGAGGCTGTGCTATCTACCAAGTGCGACCGGCACAGTGCAGGAATTGGCCGTTCTGGGGACTGAACCTGGCCAGCCAGTCGGCCTGGAACCGGGCGGGGCAACGCTGCTGCGGAATTAATAAAGGTGAATTTCACGGCTTCGAAGAAATCGAAAAGCAAAGAAACAAGAGAAACGGATAAGAGAATTAGCCACAGATGAACACAGAAACCGAAGAATTCACCACGAAGGGCACGAAGATCACGAAGTTGAAGAGAGCAAGAGAGGAAGAAAGCAGAGAAAGAAACGGATAAGATGATTAGCCATAGATTGCATGGATGAACACAGATTTTGAAGAAAGAAAGAAATTTGACGCTGATTACACAGATTTCGCTGGAAATAGAAAGATAAGAATTCACCACGAAGGATACGAAGGTAAGGAAGTAAAAAAAGAAAGAGAAGAAATGGAAAGAATTCACCACGAAGGACACGAAGTAAAAGAAGAAACGGAAAGAACTAGAATTTAAGATTTGAGATTCAAGATTTCAGATAAATCCAAGATTTGATATTTGAGATGATTATGTGGTTACCACTGGCAAATATTTTGCATAGGAAACTTCGGACCGGCCTGAGCGTATTGGCGGTGGGCATCGGTATCAGTATGCTCATCGTGCTGGTGAGCCTGTCGCGGGGAAGCATAGATGAAGTAGTCAAACGATGGTCGAGCATAAGGGCGGAACTGTGGGTGCTGCCACGCAGCGTAGATGTGATCACAGCCAAGGGAGATTACCTGGACGATAGGGTTATCCAGCAAATACTTAATGTAAAAATAGACGGTAAACCGGTAGCCTCTCAGGTAACCCCGGTCTTCAAGGCCAGTATGCATCTGGCGGGACAAGAACAAAGCGTCTGGGGGATCGATCCGGATGATCTGGAGACCATCGCCGGCGGAAAAAAAATAATAAAAGGACGACAATTCGACGCTGAACGAAAATTCAAAACACTCATAGCTCAAAAAAGAGCGGGCCGAAGGGACTACGATCCAGACAGCATAAGCAAAAGCGAACTAGGGGAAGGGCTGGAACTAATCATCGATCAGCGTCTGGCCCAAGCGGCCAAAGCAAACATAGGTGATAGCGTAGGACTGCTGGGGAAAAAATTCGTCATCGTGGGAATTATCGAAACAGGTGTGCCGGCACGGGTGCTGACCTCATTGCAAACGATCCGTTGTATCAAGGGTGTGAGCCGAGCACGCTCGACCTTCTACTTTGCCAGAGTAAACAAATCAATAGATGCGGTGGCCGCCCAGGAAGCAATCGCCAAGGACCTGCCGGGACTACGCGTAGAACGCACCGGAGCATTTGCCGGTATACTGGCTGACAGCGTGGCTATAGCAACAATCATCCCCGATGTGATCTGCGGGATATCAGTAGTAGTGTCCTTCCTGTTTATCCTGCTGACGGTCTATACCATGGTGCTGGAACGGAGCAAAGAAATAGCTATCCTCCGCTCGCTGGGAGCCAATAGCGGATTCATCCACCGAGGAATTATCAGCGAAGCTCTGCTGATATCCGTCGGAGGGATCGTCGTGGGTATAGTCTTGAGCTACGGTGGGAAAATGCTGATCGAAAGCCATTGGCCATTACTGACCGTGGACATCAAAGGTCAATGGCTGGGATTGGCGGTAGTAGTAGGATTGGTCGGCGGAGTACTGAGCTCACAGATGCCGGCCTGGCTGGCCGTGCGGGCTGATCCGCTGGCGGCACTGAGTGAGGCGTGAAGCAAGAAGAATTCACCACGAAGAACACGAAGGTAAAAAAAAAGAAACGGAAAGAAAAAGATTTCAAAATTCAAGATTTGAGATTTCAGATTCAAAAAAAAGAAAACCTGGATTCCTGCTCCCCGTTTTCATGGGGACAAGCTTCGCAGGAATGACAACAAAAAGGAAACAGTAAAGTCCATGTCAAGCGTTGTATTTGAAACCAAGGGACTGTTGAAAAACTTCAGGGTGGATTCCCTGAAAGTGCCGGTACTGCGGGGAATAGACATTCAAATAGAACAAGGTGAATTCGTGGCTGTCGTGGGGCCCAGCGGCTGCGGAAAAAGCACACTGCTGCATGTGCTGGGTATGATGTGTAAACACGACGGGGGTGATTTCAGGGCTTGGGGGCAGAACGTGAGTGAACTGAATCAAAGGCAACGAACGAAAATGCGACGGGAAAAAATAGCCTTCGTGTTTCAGAGATTCAACCTGCTGGGAGTGCTGTCGGCAAAAAACAACGTCCAGATGGCTCTAAAAATTAGGGGTGACCATACAGACCATCAAGTGAACCAGGCACTGGAAGAAGTGGGGCTGGCGGAAAAAATGCACTTCAAGCCCTCTCAGCTCAGCGTGGGTGAACAGCAAAGAGTAGCTATCGCCAGGGCATTAGTGTGCAGGCCGGAAGTGTTACTGGCTGATGAGCCGACCGGCAGTCTGGACTCAGAAAACAGCAAGGCCGTAATGGAACTTATCCGGGGACTACACGACGAGCGAGCCGAACAGACAACCATACTTATCACGCATAACCGGCGTATAGTCGATGCGGCTGACAGAGTGCTGGAAATGATAGATGGAAAAATAAAAACGTAAAAAAGGTACAAAGAAACGAATGTGAACTTTTGACGCTGATTTCGCTGAAAAGAGGACGGAAAGAACTCACCACGAAGGGCACGAAGATCACCAAGTAAAAAAAGAAAGAATTAGCCATAGATTGCACAGATGAGCACAGATTGCAGAAATAAAGAAATGAATTCCGGCGGAGCAGATCGGCCAAGGGGAATACTAAAAGGGGTCTGGAAAGTACTCGCCGGAAGGCCGTGGGCAGATAATGAACAGATTAATCTGCGAGGCTGGTTCGCAGGTTTTCTGGGATACCTGGCGGCTCTGGCGGGGGCGGTGTATCTGGGGTTGTACCTGATCGAACAAGGGAACGTCCAGTGGGGGACGGTCGTATGGGTCATAGCCGGGATGATGTTCTACCTGTCCCTGTGCTGCACACTGTGTCCGCTGCCGACGACCTGGCTGATACTGGCCGTGGGATCCGGAGGGGCATTGGCCCAACTACTCGGGACAGGATCGGCACAGGCTATGGATAGCGCTGTCGGGGGGTGGGCAAAGGTGGGGATCGTGGCCGTATTGGGCGGATTGGCCACAACCATGGCCAACCTAAACGAATACCATATCTTCACCTTTCTGCTTCGCTACAAGCCTATACGCAAAGTGCGCCAAACGCGACTATATGACTGGGCGGCCAAGTGGTACTGCAAAGAACCATTCCTGCTGCTGACGAGCTTTTGCTTTATACCCATTCCGGTAGATGTGGTTCGCTGGCTGGCGATTAGCCATCGCTATCCGCGAGGGAAGTTCTTCGCGGCTAATATTCTGGGCCGAGGCAGCCGATATGCACTGATGGCCTTGTTCAGCGACGCCATGGGACTGGGGTTGTGGACCATCCTGGTGATACAGGCAACACTGGTACTCATAGCAGCCAAACGAGTGATCTCAAGATTGTGGGGAAAGAAAATAGAAAAACCTCACCCCGAAGGACACGAAGAGTACGAAGTAAAACAAAAAAAGTAAAAAGAGGAACCCATGGTAAATAGAAAACTTCCCCAACTGATAATTGGTGGATTGCTGTCCCTGGCGGTAATGGGTGCGGCGGCGTGCAGGACACAAAACACGGCCAGGGCAGCAACAGAAGATGAGCCGAAGCCGGCGGCAAGCACAAGAAAAGAAAATATCCGGGAGGGGGTGTCGCCAAAGGTGCTGGAAACACTGGACGAACTGGAAAAACTAGGAGCAACCATCAAAAACCTACAGGGTAAGCTCCGCCTGGAAAAACTCGAAACACTGGTAAACGACAAAACCATCAAAGAAGGACTGATCTACTATCAGCGAAACAAAGACAACATCCGCTTCCGTATAAGCTTTGAAAAAACAATACGCGATCGGCGAAGATTCAACGAGCCAGAACACTTTGTCTTCAGCGACGGCTGGCTTGTACATCGGCAGGAACGAAGCAAACGTGAGGATCGCTACCAAGTGACCCGGCCAAATCAGCCCAGCAGCGATCTGATGCGGATCGGCAAAAGCCCGCTACCCATACCCATCGGCCAAAAAACAGAAGATATTCTAAAAAACTTCGACGTCTGTCTGATCAAACCAAACAAAGAAATCGATCCGCCAGAAGCAAAAACCGTGCATCTAAAGCTGGTGCCAAAGAAAGGGACGGAGTTGGCTGTATCCCGCAGGCGGCTGGAGTTCTGGCTCAGGGAAAAGGACAACCTGGTGGTGCGGTCACAATGGGAAAACGACTCCGGCGATATCTTTACGGCAGATATGAGCGATCTGCGAGTGAACAAAAAACTCAAGGATAGAAACTTCAGGCTACCGAGGCGGCCGGGAGAATATACAGTGGAAATACATCCGTTGCCGGAAGAAACGGAATAACGAATATGAACTTTTGACGCTGATTACGCAGATTTCGCTGATAGGAAAAGGCGAAGAAATAGATTAGGCGGTTTCGCGGCGGGGCTGAGGATAGCTGTCCGGTGGATCCTGGGCTGGGGGGGGTAGATGAATCGGCTCGGTGAGCTGGACTTTACCAGCGGAATCAGTAATGTATAGGCCATAAAAGTTAGCAAAGCTAACATAAAAATAGCCGGCAGCAAAGAGCAGCAGAAAAGGAATGGAAACAGTGATCTGTCGATAGCGGATCAGAGTGCCGGCAATGCAGGCCACAATGTAAAGGCCAAAGAGAAGCTCAATGTAGGGCATAAAGGTGAACATTCGACGCGGTGAGGTAGCTTTAGACATCCAGACACGCCGGCTACGATCAGGAACATTGCTCAAACCAAACTTGGGGGTAGAAATAAAGTCACTCTGTTTGCCGAACAAACCCTCCAAAACAGCTCTGCAATTGTTCAGAGAAATACCTATGCCCAAAGAAATCAGAAAAGGCAGGTACTTTATCTTGCCCAGCCAGGAGCTGTAGATCTCCTGCTGGCTGCAAAGGTAAAAGAAAGCCAGCGAAACTGTGGCCAAATTAAAAACAGTCAGATCAAACAATATCTGGCCGGCGCCGCCGCCTTCAAACGGGTTGAGCCTTACTATAAGGGCTGGGACCAACAGCACAGTCAGCAAAACCATGGCGGGGTAAACCACCCAGTTAGTCAATTGGAAAAAGGCCTCGACCTTGACCTTCAGCGGCAACTCGGCTCGGAGAACAGAAGGCAACAGCTTTCTGGCAGTCTGGACGGCCCCCTTGGTCCAACGGAACTGCTGAACCTTAAAGGCATTAACCTGAGGGGGTAGCTCGGCTGGGGAAACCATCTGAGGCAAATAAATAAACTTCCAACCTTTCAACTGGGCCCGATAAGAAAGATCCAAGTCCTCAGTAAGGGTGTCGTGCTGCCAACTGCCGGCGTCGGCGATACAACGGCGACGCCAAATGCCCGCGGTACCATTAAAGGCCATAAACCGGCCGGAACGGTTGCGTGCACCATGCTCGATAATAAAATGACCATCCAAAAACATGGCCTGACCCTTGGTAAGCAACGAACTGTCGCGATTAAGGTGGCCCCAACGCGTCTGCACCACTCCAACCGAGGGAGCAGTAAAGTAGTGAATGGTCCGCAGCAAAAAGTCAGGCTCGGGAACGAAATCAGCATCAAAAATAGCAATAAACTCACCTGTGGCAGAAGGTAGGCCAGCAGCTAAAGCGCCGGCTTTAAACCCGCTACGATCAGAACGATGCAAATAGCAGATGTTGTGGCCAGCCTGGGATAAACGACGCACACACTCAGAAGCAATATGAGCGGTGGCATCGGTAGAGTCGTCCAAGACCTGGATCTGGAGCTTCTGGCGAGGATAATCCATGGCACAGGCGGCTTGAATGACTCGAGCAGCCACAAACTCCTCATTGTACATGGGCAACTGAACGGTAACGGCAGGCAATTCCTGGAAGTGACCCGAAGGCGAAGGATACTTGTGGCGATGACGATAATAAAGAAAAATGAGAAGATAACGATGGAAGCCGTAGAGAACCACCGTGCCCATAAGCACGACGTAAAGGAACATCAGAAGATGCGGGGCAACTTGGGGAATCTGAGAGAAAAAACTCCACCAGATCATCCATATTCCCAATGGCGCGGTATCTAAGACCATAATCAGACCCCCGGTCCGGTCATCATAGGTTATTGCTTCTGGTCAACGGTGTCAGGTTGCCCGGAAGAAGAATCCGATTCGGCCGACTCGGCGTCCTGAGGGGTTTTACCCTCGGCCTTTTCGGCCTTTTCCGCAGGCTTGGCAGCAGGTTTGGCAGCAGACTTGGAAGAAACCTCCCCTGATGAGCCGGACTTGGTCGTGCGCCGACGACGCACGCCGGTAGAAGCCAAGGCCTGGTCCACAAACTGCAAAACGACCTTGACAGAACCATCACCCAAACGACGGCCGGCCAAGCGGACAATCCGTGTGTAACCACCGGGACGATCCGCAAAACGTGGACCCAAAACCTTAAACAACTTGGACACAACCGTCTTGTGCTCGGCATCCTCGTCGGAAAGACGACGATCATTCAACAAAGCAACAGCCCGACGACGAGCAGTAACCGTATCGTTGCGGGCTAAGGTAATCAGCTTCTCGGCAAAGGACTTGATCTCCTTGGCCTTGGGCAAAGTAGTAATAATACTCTCGTGCTCAATGAGATTCAAAACCAAGGATCGACGCATAGCCAAACGATGCGCAGACGTCCGATTCAACTTGCGATGGGCAACACGATGACGCATTAGAAAAATACCTTTGTCGGGTTGGGCGAGTCTACTGCGACTGGGCACCCACAGGAACATTATCCAGGTCCTCAGGGGTCATGCCCAGGGAAAGACCTAAATCAGCTAACTTACGCTTGATCTCACGAAGAGATGTTTTGCCGAAACTGCGGACCTTCAACAGGTCGGAATCAGACAGCGTGACCAACTGCTGCACAGTATGTATCTTGGCCATCTGCAAACAATTAGCAGCCCGGACTGACATCTCCAACTCGACCAAGGGCTTGGACAAAAGAGCGTGACGCTGAGCCTGAGACTCAGCAGCCTTCTCCTCGGCTGTCTGATCAACCGGCGCAGCCTGCTCGTGACCGAGCTCGAAGTACTGCACAAACGGATTCAAGTGCTTGCGAATTATCTTGCCGCCCTCAACCAGAGCCAACTCCGGTGAAATCGTACCGTCAGTCCAAATCTCCAACTTGAGCCGATCATAGTTGGTCCGCTGACCAAGACGAGTGTTCTCCGTAAGGTAACGGACCCGCTTGACCGGTGAAAAAACAGAATCAACAGGAATAACACCTATCTCCTGCTCGACGGCGGCATTCTCGGCGGCTGGAACATAACCACGTCCACGACAAACCTCCATAGTCAAATCAAACTTCACACCATCCTTAGCCAAAGTGGCAATGACCCGGTCAGGCTCAAAAATCTCAATGGCAGGATCGGCCTGAATCATGCCGGCTGTCAAAGGACCCTTCTTGTCGCCGGAAAGCTTCATCAACTTGGGCTCATCAGCGTGCGACTTGATCACCAGACTCTTGACATTCAAAATGATATCCGTAACGTCTTCGACAACACCAGGAATACTGCTGAACTCGTTGGAAACGCCGTCAATCTTAATCCAGGTCACGGCACTGCCCTCAATACTACTGAGCAGAACCCGCCGTAAACTGTTGCCCACCGTAGTGCCAAAACCTCGCTCAAAAGGCTCAACCACAAACAAACCATACTTATCCGTGGCTGTGCTCTCGTCGAGACAGGCTCTGGTAGGAAGTTCCAAGCCTCGCCATCTAATCTGCATACCGAAGCCTCCAGTCTAAAAGGCATTTCGTAAAATTACATAGAACAAAGTTCAACAATCAAATGCTCCTCAACAGGTATCTGAACGTCATCGCGTGTGGGCATGGCCAAAATGGTGACCTTGGGTGTCTTCTCGTCCAAAGATAACCATCCGGGCAACTGACGGCCCTTGTTGGCGTCAACCTGCTCGCGAACCTGCTTGAGAGACTTCTCCGAATCCTTCACCGTAATGAAATCGCCGGGCTTGACCAAATAACTGGCCACGTCAACCTTGTGATCGTTGACGTAAATGTGGCCGTGATTCACCAACTGACGGGAAGCCCGACGCGAAACAGTAAAGCCACTACGGAAAACGGCATTGTCCAACCGCCGTTCCAAAAAACTCAAAAGGGCAGCTCCAGTGTTCTGCTTCTGCTTGGAAGCCCGAGCAAAATAAATGCGGAACTGCTTCTCCAAAACACCATAATAACGCTTGACCTTCTGCTTCTCTCGCAAACGGATTCCATAAGACGTTCCTCGCGAACGACGCCAACCGTGCATTCCCGGAGGATTATTATGGCCTTGCCGCTCAATGGGACACTTGGCGGTGTCACAGCGAACGCCCTTAAGAAAAAGCTTTATGCCCTCACGACGACATAAACGACATTGAGGACCAACATTCCTAGCCATACCTGGGCAACTCCCTTGATAATAAAAATTCCCTACTAGACACGCCGTCTCTTCCTCGGCCGACAACCATTGTGCGGCAAAGGTGTGACATCCTCAATGGTCTGAATCCTCAGGCCGGCAGCCTGCAAAGCGGTAATGGCTGACTCACGACCAGAACCAGGACCCTTGACCCGAACCTCAACCTCCATAATGCCAAACTTCTTGGCTGTGGCAGCACAACGCTCAGCAGCACGCTGAGCCGCAAAAGGAGTACTCTTGCGAGAACCCTTAAAGCCAACAGTGCCGGCAGAATTCCAGCAAATGGTATCGCCCTCAGTATCAGTAATAGTCACCGTAGTATTGTTAAAGGTAGCATTAATATGAGCAATACCACGGGAAACCGAGCGGCGACTACGCCGAGCATTCGGCTTGCGCTTCATCTGAGCCATAAATTCACCTCTTTGCCTTTACTATATACACTAATGACGCTCTTTGACGCCCTTCTTGCCGGCGACAGTCTTCTTGGGCCCCTTACGTGTGCGAGCATTGGTCTGAGTGTTTTGGCCGCGGACAGGAAGACCTCGCCGATGACGCAATCCACGATAGCTGCCAATGTCCCGCAGACGGGCAATGTTCTGACTGATCTGACGCCGAAGCTGGCCCTCCACCACATACGAACGATCCAAAACGCCGGAAATGCGTGAGATCTCGTCCTCAGAAAGATCACGACCTCTAGTGGTTGGATCAATCTGAGCCTCCTTGAGTATCTGCTGAGCAGAAAAAAGACCCACGCCAAAAATGTAGGTCAAACCCACATCAATACGCTTGTTATTGGGCACGTCCACACCGACAATACGTGGCATAAAACACTCCCGGCCTAAAAAGGCCTGCCAAAAGCTACTTGCCCTGCCGCTGCTTGTGACGCGGATTGGTGCAAATAACCCGAACCACTCCCCGGCGGCGGATAACCTTACAATTCTCACAGATACGCTTTACCGAACTACGAACCTTCATAACAACATCCCTGAGCTTACTTACGCAAAATAATCCGGCCTCTACTCAAATCGTAGGGCGAAAGCTCCACAGTGACCTCGTCGCCAGGCAAAATCCGAATGAAATGCATCCGCATCTTACCGGAAACATGAGCCAACACCATATGCCCATTGGTCAACTGCACATTAAACCTGGCGTTAGGCAGAGCCTCCTTCACGACGGCATCAACGCGAATAGCTTCCTGCTTGGCCATAAATTACCAAACCCTTATTTAAAACTCAAACCAGGTTCCGGCAGTCAAAACCTCAGCACCGTCGGCAGTTATAGCTACCGTGTGCTCAAAATGAGCACACAAACGAGAATCGGCGGTCACCACCGTCCAACCGTCCGAAAGAGTCTTAACCTTCTTGGAACCGGCATTGACCATGGGCTCAATAGCTAAGACCAAGCCGGGCTCCAATAGAAAATCATCAGTCTTAGGGTCGACAAAATTAGGCACACGCGGATCCTCGTGCATAGTCAACCCAATGCCGTGGCCGACAAAATCCTCCACTATCGAACAGCCGGCCTCACGAACAAAAGAAGCCATCATCTGAGCAACCTCGGACCAACGCCGGTAAGGCTTGCAGTTGGCCACGGCCAACTTCAAGGCGTCCTTGGTGAGCTGAACCAACCGGGAAGACTCAGGACTGACCTGGCCGATCAAAAGAGTAGTGGCGGCATCACCACAATAACCGTCCATGCGGACGCCAAAATCGACACTCAAAATGTCACCGTCAGCCAAGGGGCGATCATCCGGAATGCCATGGACCAAAACATCATTACAACTGGCACAAATGGCCGACGGAAAAGGAGCCTTACCGTGCGGGTTGGGCACGCCCCTAAACAGGGCCTGAGCAGAGGCCTGCTCGGTCATCTGCGAGGCTATGGCATCCAACTGGGCAGTAGTCACGCCCGGGACAGCCTTGCGGCTGAGAGCCTCCAAAACCTGGGAGACCAAAGCGCAGGACCGGCGAATCAGGTCCAACTCCCGAGCAGATTTCAAACTAATGGCCATAGCAAACAACTTCCTTACGACTCGTCAACCGGACTAACAACACCACCGAGGACCTGCAGGGCCTGCTGATATATCTCGGAAATGTCCTTGTTACCGTCAAGGCGATGGAACCGGCCGACGCCAGCATAATAATCCAACAACGGCTGAGTCAACCGCCGATAGTTTTCCAAACGAGTGCGAACCACATCCGGGGCATCGTCAGGTCGCGATATCAGCTCAGCTCCATCACGGTCACATTTGCCGGGCACGGCCGGCGGAATGTTGTCAACGTGATAAGTGGCGTTACAAACCGGACAAACACGCCGGCCAGACAAACGGGAAATAATAACCTCGGCGTCAGCATCCAGGTATAACACCAAGTCAATCTGCGATTCCAGCTCAACCAAACTGGCATCCAAGGCCTGAGCCTGCGGCAGCGTCCGCGGAAAACCGTCCAAAATGTAACCGGCAGAACAGTCCGGCTGGCAAAGACGGCTAATCATAACCTTAACAATGATCTCGTCCGGCACCAATGCACCAGAATCCAAATACTGCTGAACAGTCCGGCCTAAATCACTGCCCTGGCGAATCTGGGAACGGAGAATATCACCACTGGCCAACTGCGGCACAGACAAATGCTCAACCAGACGAGCGGCTAACGTACCCTTGCCCGCACCAGGTGGTCCCAGAAGAATAATCCTCATCAGTAGGCCCCCCTTATTCGCCCGGCTGACTCGCCCAGAAAACCCTCATAGTTCCGCATGATCAGATTGGCTTCAATGCGATTGACCAAATCCAAAGCAACGGAAATAACAATCAGTAAACCCGTACCACCCAAAAATGCGGAAATCTGAAACGGAATCTGCAACCCCTGAGCTATGACCGTGGGAATGACGGCAATGATACATAAAAAGGCCGCACCAACATAAGTGATCCGCTCCATGACCTGCTCAAGATACTCAGCCGTACGACGACCAGGACGCAAGCCAGGTATAAACGAACCATAGTCCCGCAAATTCTTGGCCATCTCCTTGGGCTGGAACTGGACCGTGGTCCAGAAATAGGCAAAGAAATAAATCAACAAAACATAGCAGAGATTGTAGAGGTACTTGTGGCCACCGAAATCAGCAGCTAAAAAACTTATAAAACTATTGTGCCACCAATTGGCCAGGCCGCCAAAAATCATGCCCGGAAACATCATCAAACTAACAGCGAAAATAATGGGCAGCACGCCGCCATGGTTGACCCGCAACGGTAAATACTGACGCTGGCCGCCAAAAACTCTACGGCCGCGAGTAACCTTGGCCTGCTGAATAGGTATCCGCCGTTGACCCTGAGTAATAAGAATGGCCCCGGCCACAACAAACACAAAACAAGCTATTATAAAGATGAGCTTGCCCACACCAATGGCATTGGCTGGTGCGGCCTGACTGGGATCCCAAAGCGTATAAATAGACTGGAAGGCAACAGGCAAACGGGAGACAATACCGGCCATGATAATCAAACTGATACCATTGCCGATACCGTAAGCGTCAATCTGCTCACCAAGCCACATCATAAAGACCGTGCCGCAAGTCAATGACAAAACGGCAATGACCCAGTCGAACGTGCCAAAGTCAGACACCAGCACGCCCTTCCGGGCCAGCCAACTGGTCCACATAATAGCCTGCATGATACAAATGGCCACTGTGAGATAACGAGTGTACTCGTTGATCTTTCGGCGGCCGATCTCGCCCTCCTGCTGGAGCTTCTGCAGCGAAGGAATGACCGTGCCGAGCAACTGCAAAATAATCGAGGCGGAAATATAGGGCATGATACCCAGGCCAAACAGGGTGGACCTCTTTAGACTACCGCCAGTAAACACGGAAAAATAGTTCAACATCTGGCCAACGGCACCACTACCCTCGGCCGCACGGCCCATAACAGTTACAAAGGTTTGCTGATCCACACCCGGCAAGGGCACAGCAAATCCTATGCGGTAAATGCAGAGCAGGCCAAGAGTAAACAAAATCTTCCGGCGAAGCTCAGGTATCCGAAAGACATTCAGTATGGTGGAGAAAAAGGCCATTGGCAAAACTCGTAACTATTCAAAAAAACTAAGAAATAATCCGGGCCTCTCCGCCGGCATCAGAAATGCTCTTGGCGGCAGAGGTGGAGAACTTATTGGCCAAAACAGTCAACTTCTTATCCAACTTACCGGGACCAAGTATCTTGACCAAACTTGAGGGGTCGTCAATCAGCCCGGCCTTCTGAAGTGCCCGGCCATCAACAGTAGCACCATCGTCAAAACGATTCAGATCATAAAGATGTACCAAATCGTAACGCGTCCTATAGCGGGCGTTAGAAAAACCACGCTTGGGCAAGCGGCGATAGAAAGGCTTGGCTCCGCCTTCAGCTAACAGCCGACCTCCACTGCCGGAACGCGAGTTGGCTCCCTTGTGACCCCGGCCGCAGGTCTTGCCCAATCCCGAACCAGTACCCCGGCCGCGACGACGACTCGAACGATTCGAACCAACCTTGCTGGTAACATCGTGTATCAACATCAGTCTAATGCCACTCCGCGAAGCTGCTGGACCTGCTCGCGAGAACGTAATTTCAATAGGCCATCAAATGTAGCCTTGACCACGTTCTTGGGCGATGTAGAACCTCGCAACTTAGTCAAAACGTCCTGAACTCCAGCCAACTCCAAAACCGCTCGTGCACTGGCACCGGCAATAACCCCGGTTCCCTCACGGGAAGGAACCAAAACAATACTCGAAGCCCCAAAGCGACCTATAATCTCGTGAGGAATAGTATTGCCGGCTAAGGTAACCGTCTGAATGCTCTTGCGAGCATCCTTCATGGCCTTCTCGACGGCTACAGGAACCTCGTTGGCCTTGCCGTAACCCCAGCCAATATGGCCCCCGCGGTCTCCAACCACAACCAAAGCAGCAAAAGAAAACCGCCGACCACCCTTGACCACCGTCGCACAACGGTAAATCTTAACCACCGATTCCTTAAAAGCAGATGCGTCGGCATCATATTTTCTCGCCACGCAAAATCCTCCGGAAAAAACCCCCGGCAAAACCAGGAGCTAAACACCAATCTAAAAAATCAAGCCGGCTTCCCTAGCAGCCTCGGCCAAGGCCCGGACCCGGCCATGATATCTATAATGGCCACGATCAAAACAAACCTGAGTAATGCCCTGGGCTACGGCGGCATCCGCAATAGCCTTGCCCACAGCCTGAGCAGCAGACTTGTTCGACCCCCGGCCATCAGATAACTGCTCGGCCAAAGCAGACTGCTTCGTAGAAACAGCCAGAATCGTCCGAGCAGCAGCATCGTCAATAAGCTGAGCGTAAATGTGCCGATTGGAACGAAACACACTCAGCCGTGGACGAACCTGCGTACCTATGACCTTGGAACGTACCCGACGCCTACATTTTCGCCGACGTATAGCTGTCGCCTTATGAGCCTGCATATAAAAAACCAAAATAGACCAAAAACCTCTGGATTCCGGATCAAGTCCGGAATGACAAATTACGCGGGACCCGTCGCAAAGGCCTTACCAGCCTTGCGGCGAATGACCTCGCCTTCATAACGCATGCCCTTCTGATGGTACGGATTGGCCAAGCGAACAGAACGCACGCGAGCTGCAAAGGCATTAACGGCCTGCTTGTCAGGACCGGAAAAAATCATCCGCTGAGGAGAAGATAACTGGACTTCCACGCCCTGAGGCAAATCCAAACGTACCTGGTTGGCAAAGCCAACATTCAAAAGCAAAGTGCGACCCTGCGTAGAGGCGGTATAGCCGACACCCTCGATGAGCACGATCCTGCTGAAGCCCTGGGTAACACCAACAACCATATTGGCCAACGTGGCCCGAGTCGTGCCGTGCAAGGCCCGCTCGGCCCTGGCCTCGCCGGCGCGAGTAACGATAAGAGTGCTGGCCTCCGAATCAAAAGCGACCGAAATCCGAGGCTCACAGTTGAAACTCAGGCTGCCCTTGGGCCCGGATACAGTGACCAAAGAAGATTCAATCTGAACCTTAACATCCTTGGGCACGGATACAGGTTGTTTTCCGATACGACTCATCAAACAACTCCAAAGACACCCCCGGCACGTAGGGCGGGGGCATTAGGATATCAACTCACTGTGGCTAACAACTCGCCGCCAATCTTGGCTTCACGACATTGACGGTCGGACATAATACCTCGACTGGTCGAAACCACAGCTATTCCCAAACCATTGAGCACCCGCGGCAACTTCTCGACCGAACGGTAATCCCTACGACCAGGACGAGACTCCCGCTTTATAGTGGTAATCAAAGGCTGACCTTCAGGACCGTACTTCAAATAAATCCGTACAAGGCCCTGCTTGTCGTCGTCAATGACCTTGAAGTCCTCAATGTAACCCTCCTGCTTGAGAACAGCGGCAATACCACTGGCCATCCTAGAACCAAGCACGTCAGCACGCGGCTTAGATACACGCACGGCATTGCGTATCCTGGTGAGCATGTCAGCAATCGGGTCCGTTAAGGTCATCAAAAAAGCTCCAAAAACCGGATTCCTGCCTTCGCAGGAATGACAAAAAAACTACCAACTGGCCTTCCTCACGCCGGGAATCTTGCCTTCAGAAGCCAGATTCCGAAAACAAATGCGACAAATTTTAAACTTACGATAGACAGCCCGCGGACGACCACACAAAGCACAACGCGTATAATTACGAGTAGAAAACTTCTGCTTGCGTGCACACTTGATAATCTGTCCCTTGGTGGCCATATACTAATTACTCCGTCCGAAACGGCATACCCAACAAAGTTAATAATTTACGAGCCTGATCGTCCGATCCGGCAGTAGTAACAAAGGCTATGTCCATGCCCTGCTGATACTCAATCTTCCCGGCATCAATCTCCGGAAAGACACTCTGCTCACTAAGCCCCATATTGTAATTCCCGCTACGGTCAAAACCACGCGGATTCAATCCGCGAAAGTCACGCATACGAGGGATGGCTGTGTTTATCAAACGATCAACAAACTCATACATCCTGCGGCCACGAAGCGTGACCTTCAGGCCAACCTCATTGCCCTCGCGAAGCTTAAAATTGGCTACAGATTTGGTGGCCTTGCAGACCAAAGGCTTTTGGCCGGCAATCAAAGCCAAATCGGCAGCAGCAGCATCCAAACGCTTCTTCTCAGTCAAAGCCCGGCCTACACCCATCGAAACCACTACCTTGGTGAGCCGAGGAATGGCCATCACCGTGGAATAACCGAACTCCTGCTGAAGAGCAGGTGCAATCTCAGTCTTATATCGTTCCAAAAGTCTAGCCATTACTCTCACCAAGACCAATCTACTGTTTGGACTTCTTACTCACTGCGCCTAACGATGTACCACTATGGGAGTGGCTGCCCTGGGCCACCCGGTGCTTAAGGCCATCGGACTGGACCTGGAAGCCGACCCTGGTGGGCCGACCCGATACCAGGGGCTGAACATTGGAGATGTGAATAGAAGCTTCCTTCTCCAAACGGCCACCCTGAGGATTAGTCCGGCTGCGACGCACGTGCCGATAGACGCGGTTAATCCCCTCAACCAGGACCCGGTTGGTCTTAGGCAAAACCTGTAAGACCCGGCCCTGTTTGCCGCGATCATCTCCAGAGATGATCCGAACAGTATCGCCTTTCTTAACGTGCCTGGGCATGAGCCTAAACGACCTCCGAAGCCAAAGAAATAATCTTCATGAAATTCTTCTCCCGCAACTCACGACCCACAGCACCAAATATACGCGTGCCGCGAGGATTGTTGTCAGCGTCAATAATTACGCCGGCATTGCGGTCGAAACGAACGTAGCTCCCGTCGGCCCGACGAGTGCGATGGCTGGTGCGAATAACCACGCAGCGAACCTTGTCGCCAGACTTAACCTCGCCGCCGGGAATGGCCTTCTTGACGGCACAAACAATCACATCACCCAGGCTGGCCGTGCGACGGGTAAACTTACCACGAGCTGTCGAACCACCCAGGACCTTAATGCACTCGGCAATCTTGGCCCCGGTGTTGTCGGCAATTACTATTCTGGTCTGCTGCTGAATCACCAGATGACCTCTACAAAAAACAAGTCTACGCCATTTCCTCGGCGCCCTCGGGGCGATCAATGAGCTTAAAGATACGCCAACTCTTAGTCTTGCTCACCGGACGGCACTGGATGATCTGAACCTTATCACCCACCCGGCTGTTGTCCTGAGGGTCGTGCACGTTGAGCCGCGTCGTCTTGCGGACATATTTGCCGTAACGCGGGTGCTTGACCAAACGTGTTACAGCCACACTGATAGTGCGATTGGCCTTGGCCGAGACCACCGTCCCGGTCAAAGTGCGAGCAAGGCCCCGTTTATTCTGCTTAGTCTGAGTCATTACAACTATAGCTCCTGCTGCGTCCGTTCAACCACCACCGTCTTTATCCTGGCAATGTCCCGCTTGGCCTTTCCGAGCAGGCTGGGATCCTCAAGCTTCTCCGTAACGGCCTGAGAACGAATGTCAAACAAGTGCCGTTCCAGACGCTCCAACTCCGCGGCCAACTCCTCGTTGGAAAAAGCTTTAATCTCGCCAATCTTCATCAAAAAACCTCACACGACATCAATAAATCTACAAAGTGTGCCGCCGGTGAAGAAACCGACAACGCACAGGCATCTTGTGGGCTACCCGACGCAGAGCACGCTTGGCCAACTCCTCAGATACGCCGGCAATCTCAAACATCACCGTGCCAGGCTTTACACAGGCTACCCAAGTGTCCGGCTCACCCTTGCCCTTGCCCATGCGAGTCTCCAAGGGCTTGGACGAAATCGATTTGTGCGGAAAAATACGCACAAAAACCCGGCCTTCACGGTGCAAAAAATGCGTGGCGGCTACCCGGCCAGCCTCTATCTGCTGAGTGGTTATCCAACCAAGACCCAGTGACTGAAGGCCATACTCACCAAAAGCTACAGTGTTGCCCTTGGTGGCCCTGCCCTTAAGCTTGCCACGCTGGAACTTACGGAACTTAACTCTCTTGGGCATCAAAGCCATCTATGCGGTCTCCTGGACGTCAGGGAAAAGACCCTTGTATATCCAAACCTTCACACCAATAGCACCATAAGTGGTACGCGAAACGGCCACGGCATAATCAACGTCGGCCTTGAGGGTGTGCAAAGGAATACTACCCAACATCTGAGCCTCAGAACGAGCAATCTCGGCACCGGACAACCGGCCGGAACAAATAATCTTGATACCTAAAGCACCGGCAGACATGGCTGTCTCACACCGCTGACGCATGGTCCGACGATAAGAAGAACGTCGCCGGAGCTGCTGAGCTATGCCGTCGGCAACCAACTGGGCGTCCAGGTCGGGCTTGCGTACCTCCACGACATTGACGTTAAGAAGTCGATTGGTCAGAGACTCCAACTCGCCCTTGAGCTTGTCAATCTCCGCACCGCGGGCACCAATGACCACTCCCGGACGAGCAGTGTGAATGGTCAACTTGACCTCCTCACGGGTCCGCTCTATCTCCACACGAGAAATGGCAGCATAGGGCATATTCCGGTTGAGCCGACGATCCAGGAAATCACGGATCTTCTTGTCCTCAACCAAAAACTCGCCAAAACTGGCCTTGGGAGCATACCAACGCGATTGCCAAGTTTTGGTAATCCCAGTGCGAAAACCGGTAGGTGAAACTTTTTGGCCCATAACAGTTAACTCAAAAGCAAATATCAAAAATCAAATATCAAAACGTTCTTACAACACCTCTGTTCAATGTTCAACTCAGGCAGGACGCTCCTCGACAGCCAGAACAATGTGGCTGGTCCGCTTGAGAATAACATGAAAACGTCCTCGATCCTTGCGACGGCCTCGCTTAATCGTGGGACCCTCGTCCACGCGAGCCTCGGCAACATACAAACGGTCAGTGTCGGCAGAGGCCTCGTCGGCACTGGCAATGGCAGCCCGCAAGGTCTTGTCCACAAACACAGCAGCTCGCTTGTTGGTGAACCTCAGTACGTCCAGAGCCTCGGCGGCAGCCAAACCACGAACCAAATCGACTACGAGCCGAACCTTACGCGGGGCAATGCGGGCAAATCTGTGCGTCGATTTCCAAGCCATACAAACAGCCATCCAAAAAATAATCAGCCCTTGGCCCTGGCAGAAGTACCGTGACCACGAAAAGTGCGAGTCACACTAAACTCGCCCAGCTTGTGGCCTACCATGTCCTCCGTTACCAAAACCTTATGAAAAATCTTACCATTATGAACCAGAAAAGTCTGACCGACAAACTCCGGAATAATAGTCGATCGACGAGACCATGTACGAATCGGATCCCAACTGTTGGTCTGCTTGTTACGCATGACCTTCTGGAAAAGCTTCTGGTCGAAAAACGGTCCCTTTTTCAGCGATCTTCCCATAAAGGAATAATCCTCTAACTGGATTCCCGCTTATGCGGGAATGACAAAAAATTCTAAACAACAAGCTGTCCATGACGCCGTGACTTCCGGCGGCGAATGATCCGCTTGGAAGAAACCTTACGCCGTGAACGCGTGCGGCCACCCTTGGCCAACTTGCCGGTGGGCGAACAAGGATGCCGACCACCACCGGAACGTCCCTCACCACCACCCATCGGATGAGCTACCGGGTTCATGGCTACGCCACGAACGTGAGGACGACGACCTCGATGCCTGTTTCTACCAGCCTTGCCGACGCGAACATGCTGGTGATCCACATTGCCAATCTGGCCAATAGTGGCCCGACACTCAACCCGAACCATACGCAACTCACCAGAAGGCAAAACCAAATGAGCCCAGTCACCGTCCTTGGCAGCCAAACGAGCCACTCCACCGGCAGTGCGAACCAACTGAGCACCCCGGCCGGCAGTCAACTCAATATTGTGTATCTCCATGCCGGCAGGTATGCCGGAAAGTGGCATAGCATTGCCAGTCTTCGGCTCAACCTTCAAACCGGAAACGACCTCTTCGGAAACCTGCAGACCCAAAGGAGCCAAAATATAACGCTTGTCGCCATCGGCATAGTGCAACAAGGCAATATGGCAGGAACGATTAGGATCGTACTCTATAGAAGCAACCTTAGCGGGTACGCCATCCTTGTCCCGCTTGAAATCAATGGTCCGGTAAAGACGCTTATTGCCACCGCCACGGTGACGAGAAGTAATCTTGCCGGAATGGTTTCTGCCACCGGTCTTCTTGAGCCGAGACAAAAGACGCTTGGTCGGCTTGGCCCCGGTGAGTTCAGCATAATCGCTGACGCTGGAGCGGCGACGACCGGCAGAAGTAGGCTTGTATTGCTTGACCGGCATGTTTTTAATCAAACTCCCGACTAAAATAGATCAATATGATGTTCAGGATCCAAAACGACAACGGCCTTCTTCCAATGACTGGTCAGACCCCTTTTGAAACGGGTCCGACGCGGCTTGCCCCTGACATTGGCAGTGCGGACATCACGAACTTTGACCTGGTATATCCGCTCAATGGCAGTCTTAATCTCAATCTTGTTGGCCTCCGGGTGCACCTGGAAAGGATAAGCATTCAACGTCGTAGAAGTACGCGTTCCCTTCTCAGTAACCAAAGGACGTATAACCACCTGATGCCAATCCACAACTAATTCTCCTGAGGGCCGGATGAGGCCAATAACTCAATTGCGGCCCGCGTGCAAAGCAGCTTATGTTTAGAACAGACGTCCAAGGCATTCAATTGCTCGGCTGTCGCAACTTCAAGGCCGGGAATGTTACGGCTGGACTTGAGCACATTGACGTCATGCTCGGCTACGGTCAACAGGCAGGAACGATCCAGCTTCAGAGCCGACATTATGGAAACCATGTCCTTGGTACGCGGTAAATCCATCGAAAGAGCATCAATAACCACCACATCCTGCGACTGCAACTTGGACAAAATGGCGGAATTCCTGGCCAAACGACGAGCCTTGGCCGGCATACGCTTGCGGAAAGATCGAGCCAACTTGGCAAAGGTCCGTCCGCCACCACGGCGGATGGGAGTGCGAATGTTGCCCATCCGAGCGTTGCCCGTACCTTTCTGACGGAAAATCTTGCGGCTGGAACCCTTGACCATCGAACGGCACTTCGTGCGTGCAGAGCCCTGACGGCGATTGGCCTGATACATGACCAGTGCCTGCTTGAGCAAAGGCAAACGTACCGTGGTTCCAAAGACGGCCTCATCCAAAGATAAGGTGTCAACCTTCTGGCCCTGCTTGTTGTAAACGTCTAACTCTATCATGCGGTCTTGGCTCGCTCGATAAGAATATAAGCACCGTTAGGTCCGGGTATAGAACCGGAAACCAACAAAACATTGTTCTGGGTATCAATCTTGACCAGGCGATGATTCTTACTGGTGATGCGGACATGGCCCATGTGACCAGCCATCCGCTTGCCCTTCTTCACCGACCGGCCGGTAGCGGAATTAGCACTACCGCCAATGCCACCAGCACTGCGGTGCTTGCGCTCGGTACCGTGAGAAGCACAAAGTCCTTTGAAACCGTGACGCTTCATAACACCCGCAAAACCTTTGCCCTTAGTCAAACCAATAATATCAACCCTCTGGGTCTCGCCAAAAGACTCCACGGTCAAGACGTCGCCAGGATTGACCTCCGGCTCTGCGACTGTGCGAACCTCACGAACAAACTTCATCGGTGAAGCACCGACCTTAGCAGCGTGGCCGACGGCTGATAAAGTGGCCCCGCGACGACGTACATAGCCGCGAGCCAAACCTTCAGAACCATCCCGACGCTTACGCTTGTGAACGCCAGGAGTCTTGGCTGGATCCATACCCATCTGCACGGCCCAATAGCCGTCAGAAGCGGCTGTCTTGACCTGCAAAACCGTACAGGGACCAGCCTCTATGACCGTGACCGGAGTTATAACGCCGGCCTGGTCATAAACCTGAGTCATTCCAATCTTTTTGCCCAACAAGGCTGGTAACATCACACCATAACCTTCAAAAAAACAGGCCCAAGAAATAAACTCAGGCCTTAATCTTCACAAAAACACCAGCAGGAACCACCAACTTGTTCAGAGCTTCAATAGTCCTGGCTGTGGGATTGGCAATATCTATAATCCGCTTGTGGGTGCGGATCTCAAACTGCTCACGCGACTTCTTGTCAATGTGCGGTGAACGTAAAACAGTGTACCGCTCAATCCGCGTAGGCAGCGGAATCGGGCCATACACCAAGGCATTCGTCCTGCGGGCATTGTCCACAATCTCCCTGGCTGAGACGTCCAGGGCCTTGTGATCGTAAGCCTCCATTCTGATTCTTATCCGTTCACCAGACATGTTTTAGCCAACTCCTGCCCATACAGTGTGTTATAAAAATAAACATCTATTTTCTAAAGACCTACAATGTTAGCAGCAAAAACATATCCGTCAAGAAAAAAGCTCAACTAACCTAAATATTTTCTGCGGCTGCATATACGCGGCCAAAATCTTCCCGGCCAAAGGGGCAAAAATGAGCCCAGATAACCATATTCAGGTCTTCAAGGCCTCCCTGGCTAAGGCCTCAGGCATGAGCCGATAGGCCAAAGGCTGCATAGTATAGGTGGCCCGGCCCTGGGTAAGGCCCCGGACGGCCGTGGCGTAACCAAACATCCGAGATAAAGGCACCTCGGCATCAATAATGCGAATGTTCCGGGAAATCTCCGTGTGAGTGATAACGGCTCGGCGACTACTCAGGTCCGATTGAACCGGCCCAAAGTAACTATCGGGAACCACTACCTGCAAAGTCATAATGGGCTCCAACAAGGCCGGCTTGGCCTTAGTCAGGGCCTCAGTGAAAGCACCAGAACCGGCCATCTCAAAGGCCAACTCGGAAGAATCAACCTCGTGCTCCCGGCCGTCCAACAGCGTCACCTTCACATCAGAAACAGGAAAACCAGCCAAAGGACCCGAAGTGCGGGCATCCATGACGCCCTGCTCAACGGCTTTTATGTACGGAGCAGAAATGGCGCCGCCCTTAATCTTAGACTCAAAAACAACCGGCTGGTCGGCGTGCTCGTGCTGATAAGGCTCAACACGCAAAGCGACCACGGCAAATTGGCCGCGACCTCCGGTCTGGCGAACAAAACGATACTCGGTCTCGGCAGAAGCCGTTATGGTCTCACGATAAGCGACCAGCGGACTGCCCACGCGAACAGGGACCTTCAAATCCTCGGCGAGCTTGCGGTGCAAGACCTGCAAATGCAACTCGCCCATTCCGGACATGATGGTCTGAGAGGTCTGCTCGTCGTAGCGATAAGTAAAAGTGGGGTCCTCCCGGCTCAAGGTGGCCAGGGCCTCGCCCAGACGCGAGCGGTCGGCGGAAGTGACGGGCTCGACGGACATAGAAATCACGGTCTCAGGAAACTCGATCTGCTCCAGAACAAGCGGTGA
This sequence comes from Actinomycetota bacterium, assembly GCA_011682385.1. Classification (GTDB taxonomy): domain Bacteria; phylum Planctomycetota; class Phycisphaerae; order JAACET01; family JAACET01; genus JAACET01. The sequence goes on from JAACET010000005.1 coordinate 31,538, forward strand.
CTTGGAATCAGCCAAAGTGTCGCCCGTGAGACTGTGACGCAAACCAACGATGGCACAAATATCACCGGCCTGGATGCGATCCAGGGGCAGGCGCTGGCCGGCGTGCATCTGCCAAATGCGCGAGATCAACTCGCGCTTGTCGCGAACGGGATTATAAACGCGAGAACCCTTGGTCAAACTTCCGGAATAAACCCGTATATAATAAAGATCACCATGGGAGTCGGCCTGAATCTTGAAAACCAAAGCAGCAAAAGGAGCCTTAGGATCCGGCGGACGAGATATCTTCTTATCGTGATGCTTGGGATCAAAGCCCTCCACGGGTGGTAAATCCATGGGGGCGGGCAAATACATGGTTACCGCATCCAACAAAGGCTGAATGCCCTTGTACTTCAAGGCTGAACCGCACAACACAGGCTGAATGCTGCAACTAATCGTGGCCCGGCGAATGGCGGCCTGCAAAAGATCGACGGGGATCTCATCGTCGTGAACATAAAGGTGCATGAGCTCTTCATCGAACTCGGCAACTTTCTCCAAAAGATCGTGGCGAGCCTGGGCGGCCTTAGCACGCATATGATCAGGGATATCAATAATCTTAAAAGCGGAACCGAGCTTTTGGGAATCAAAAATCAGGGCCCGCTCACAGACCAAATCGATGACACCAGCAAAATCCGAGGCCTGGCCAATGGGCAACTGCAATACGGCTGGGCAAGCATGCAGCATCGAAGCGGCCTGGGACACAACATGATCGAAATCGGCGCCCACGCGGTCCAACTTATTAACAAAACAAAGCCGAGGTACGTGGTACTTGTCGGCCTGACGCCAAACGGTCTCTGACTGGGCCTCTACGCCGCCAACAGCACAAAGAACCATGACCGCACCGTCAAGGACACGCAGAGAACGCTCAACCTCGGCCGTAAAATCAACGTGACCGGGGGTGTCAATCAAATTAATGGTGTGGTCCTTCCAGCCCAAAGTAGTCGCCGCAGCAGTAATGGTAATGCCACGAGCCTGCTCTTCAGGAAGATAGTCCATCACGGCAGTACCGTTGTGCACCTCACCCATCTTGTAGGTCTTGCCACTGTAATAAAGCACCCGCTCAGTAACAGTGGTCTTGCCGGCATCAATGTGAGCCATAATACCGATATTGCGGATTTTTGTCAGGTCGTCAGACATTAGAAGAAATACCAAAAATCAAAGATCAAAAACAAAGAAAAGAAACGGAAAAACCCTTCACCACGAAAGCGCGAAGATCACAAAGTAAAAAGAAAGAAACCCCCGGTAGAACCGGGGGCTAAATATTAATGTGAAGCAACAAAAGCTTACCGCCAGGCGAAATGGGCAAAGGCCCGATTGGCCTCGGCCATGCGGTGCATGTTCTCCCGCGCAGTCATGGCGGCACCTTCTTGCTTATAAGCGGAATACAGCTCAGCAGCTAAGGCCTCCGACATCGGACGACCCTTGATGGACCGAGCTGCCTGGATGATCCAACGAAAAGCCAAAGCCTGCTGTCGCTTGGGACTAACCTGCATGGGAACCTGGTAGTTGGCACCGCCGACACGACGAGAACGTACCTCAATGCTGGGCTTGACATTACTAATGGCTGTCTCAAAGACCTCAAAGGGCGGAACATCCTTGATCCGTTCGCCAATGATGTCCAAGGCATCATAAAAGAGCCGTTGGGCTACAGACTTCTTGCCACCCCACATGAGGCAGTTAACAAATTTCCCAGCCAGCTTAGAGCCGTGACGAGGGTCGGGCTTGAGCTGGGCGGCTGAGGCTGTCCACTTCTTATAGGCCATGTACTAAAATCCTCTTATTAGGCCCTGAGGCCCTACTACTATTTACCTTTCTTGGTCCCATAACAACTACGGCTCTGCTTGCGGCCTTCCACACCAAGAGTGTCCAGCACGCCACGAACAATATGATAACGTACGCCAGGCAGGTCGCGAACACGCCCGCCACGAACCAAAACAACAGAGTGCTCCTGAAGATTGTGGTCCTCACCAGGAATGTAAGCAGTTACCTCCCGGCCATTGGTCAGACGTACACGAGCGATCTTCCGCAAGGCGGAGTTGGGCTTCTTGGGCGGCATGGTGCGAACATTAAGGCAAACACCTCGTCGCTGCGGACAACCCTCAAGGTCGACAGTCTTATTCTTCTTGGTGACCTTGCGGCGCGACTTCCTGAGAAGCTGATTACACGTTGGCATAACAAAAATCCTAAAACTAGGCTACATCCTCAAACAACATCGGCTTCGGCGAGGGTCTGCTCACCTGTGACCGGCTCGGAGACCTCTGCTTCGACCGGCGGCTCGGGAACCGGCTCAGCCAAGTGCTTGACCTTCATGTCAAGGTAAGGCTTAAAGGCCGTACCGGCCGGAATCAAATGACCCATGATAACATTTTCCTTCAGGCCCTGCAAGCGATCCTCCCTGGAAGCCAAAGCAGCCTCGGTCAGAACGCGAGTGGTCTCCTGGAAACTGGCGGCAGAAACAAAAGACTCACTACGCAAAGAGGCCTTGGTAATACCCAACAACAGAGCCGAAGCAGTGGCCGGCTTGGCCTTGCGGGTCTTGGGCGGCTGGCGGCCGGCCTCGGTCAGGGCCGTAACGGTCGGCTCAAGGTCCTGGGCGGAAACAATGTCGCCAGCATGCAAATCACTGTCACCAGGTTCGAGTATCTTCAGACTCTTGGCCAGACGGGTGTTCTCGTCGCGGAAGTGGAACTTGTCCACCACGGCGCCAGGCAAGAACTTGGAATCACCCACAGACTCAATCTGCACCTTGCGAAGCATCTGAGCGAGAATAATCTCCGCGTGCTTGTCGTTAATCTTAACGTTTTGGCTGCGATAAACGTTCTGCACCTCAATCAATAAGTACTGCTGCAGGGCATCCTCACCCTTGATCCGCAAAATATCGTGCGGAACCAAAGGACCGTCCGTCAAAGGTACGCCAGCCTCAACAAAGTCGCCGGTGTGCACCTGCAAATGCTTGTTGTGCGGAACGTGGTGCTCCTTCTCCATACCAGAAGCAGAACGAATAATAATGGTCATCTTGCCGCGACGCTTGTCGGAACGAATCTCGACCTGACCGGAAATCTCGGCCAAGACAGAAGGATCCTTCGGCTTGCGGGCTTCGAAAATCTCCGTGACACGCGGCAAACCGCCAGTGATGTCCTGCGTGCCGGAAATATCCCGCGGCTGACGAGCTAATAAATGTCCAGAATTGACCTGCTGGCCTTCCTCGACCTCGACGTGAGCCTTGGCAGGCAGATAATGGAAACTCTGAATGGTACCTTCCTGGTCCTCAATAATAATCCGGGGATGCTTCTCACCCTTGTGCTCGATAATCACCATGTGACCCAAAGTGCCCTTGCGCTCGGCCTCAATCCTAACCGTCTCACCCTCCTCAATATCCTCGAAACGAACCACACCACCAGCTTCAGCCAAAATCGATACGCGGTGCGGGTCCCAGGTGGCTAAACGTGTGCCGGCCTTAACCTGATGGCCATCCTTGACCAGTAAATAGGCACCATACGGAATACTATAGGACTCCAACTCGCGGTCCTTGTCGTCGAGAATGGCTAGCTCGCCGTTGTGCTTGAGCACGACCGAAACCTTATTGCCCTCCAAGTCCTCGGCGGGCATGGGATTGAGCTCGCCAAACTTAACCTTGCCGGAGTGAGTGGTGCGGACCTCAGAAGTGACAATCTCACGGCTGGCAACACCACCAGTGTGGAAAGTACGCATGGTCAACTGCGTGCCAGGCTCGCCAATAGCCTGGGCAGCTATAATGCCCGCAGCCAAACCCTGCTCAACCAAACGGCCGGTAGACAAATCCACGCCGTAACACTTGGCGCAAATGCCTACACGTGACTCACATGTCAAAGACGAACGGACACGAATAGAGTCCAGACCCAATTGCTCAATCTCGCGGGCAATGGGCTCATTAATAATATCGCCCTCGGCAACTATGACCTTGTCAGTAACCGGATTGACAATAGTATCGCGGGCAATCCGGCCAATAATAACCCGACTCAGAGGAACCTCCAACTCGTCACCCTTGTATAAGGCACTCTTGGCCAGGCCGTTCATGGTGCCGCAATCGTGCTCGTTGACGACCACGTTCTGAGCGACATCGGCTAGTTTGCGAGTAAGATAACCGGAATCGGCAGTCTTGAGAGCTGTGTCGGCCAAACCCTTGCGGGCACCGTGAGTAGAACTGAAATAATCCAAGACCGAAAGACCCTCGCGGAAATTAGTGCGAATGGGCGTCTCGATAATCTCACCCGAAGGCTTGGACATCAAACCTCGCATGCCGGCGAGCTGACGAATCTGATCGACAGAACCACGAGCACCGGAACCGGTCATGAGCCAGATAGGATTCAAATAAGGTACGCCGTCACGGATGTCATTCTTCAACTGCTCCATCATGGCGACAGTGACTTCCTCACGGGCATGAACCCAGACGTCCAGGATCTGGTTGTGACGCTCACCATCAGTGAGCACACCACGACGGAAGCCACTCTCAATGCGGTCAACCTTCTTCTGAGCGGCGTCAATAATCTCAGGCTTCTGGGTGGGCACACGCAAATCAGTTATGGCAATACTCAGGCCGGCACGAGTGCTCCAGCGGAAACCGATGTCCTTGGCGCTGTCCAACAACTCAATGGTACAGGCCCGGCCCAGGGTCTGGTGGCAATCAGAAATGACCCGGCTGACACCACCCTGGCCCAAAGGATAATTGTAAAAAGGCATGCCCTGGGGCAAAATGTCATTGAAAATACACCGGCCAACAGTAGTGCAAATCCTGGTCTGACCCGAAAGGACCTTGTCCTGCTCAACAACCTGGCGGTCAGGCGACATACGCAGGAATATCTTGGCGTGAAGGCTGACCTTACCCAATTCATAAGCAGTAATGGCCTCGTTCACACTGGTGAAAAACTGGCCCTTACCCAAATCAGAAGGATGATCGTAGGTGAGGAAGTGAATGCCCAGAATGATGTCCTGACTGGGCGAGACAATAGGATCACCATTGGAAGGCGAGAAAATATTGTACACCGAAAGCATCAGCAAATGGGCCTCAATCTGGGCCTCAATACTCAAAGGCAAGTGAACAGCCATCTGGTCGCCGTCAAAGTCAGCATTAAAGCCCTTGCAAACCAAAGGATGAACCTCAATGGCGTTACCTTCGATCAGAACCGGCTGGAAGGCCTGAATGCCCATGCGGTGCAGCGTAGGGGCCCGATTCAACAGAACCAAGTGCTGCGTAATAACCTCCTCCAGGATGTCCCAAACCTCCTCGTCCTTGCGCTCGAGCATTTTCTTGGCAGACTTGATGGTGTCAGCCAGTCCGCGCTCTTTCAGCAAACGAATAATAAAGGGTTGATACAACTCCAGAGCTATCCGCTTGGGCAAGCCACACTGATACAACTTCAACTCCGGGCCGACCACAATCACCGAACGGGCAGAATAGTCGACACGCTTACCCAAAAGGTTCTCGCGGAAGCGGCCCTGCTTGCCCTTAATCATGTCGGTGAGCGACTTCAAAGGACGATTGGACGAGCCAACCACAGGACGGCGACAACGGCCATTGTCAAACAGAGAGTCAACGGCCTGCTGCAGCATACGCTTCTCGTTGCGGATGATGACCTCCGGGGCATTCAAATCCAACAACTTCTTGAGCCGATTGTTGCGGTTAATAATGCGACGATAAAGATCGTTGAGGTCACTGGTGGCAAAATTGCCGCTCTCCAACAGAACCAAGGGACGCAAATCCGGCGGAATGACCGGAACACACTCCATGACAGTCCATTCGGGCTGATTCTGGGAAGCCTTGAGGGCCTCAACAATGGCCAGCCGCTTGGTCAACTCGGATATCCGCTGCTTGGAGCCGGTCTTATCCAGGGCTTGACGAAGCTCGTCACTAAGCTTGGCTAAGTCCAAACCAACCAACAACTCCTTGATGGACTCGGCACCCATGCCGGCCTTGAAGTTCTCGCCGTATTTGCTCAGGGCAGCCCGATGGTCATCCTCGGAAAGGACCTGCCTGACAGTCAAAGGAGTATCGCCGGGATCAGTAACCACATAGTCCTGGAAATAAATTACCTTTTCCAAATCGGAGTTCTTCATGCCCAGCAAAGAACCCAAACGCGAAGGCGTAGCCTTGAAAAACCAAATGTGCACAATCGGGGCGGCAAGATTGATATGACCCATCCGTTTGCGGCGGACGCGAGAATGAGTAACCTTCACACCACAACGATCGCAAATAATGCCCTTGTGCTTGGTGCCCTTAAACTTTCCGCAGGCACACTCCCAATCACGCTCGGGGCCAAAAATCCGCTCGCAGAACAAACCGTCCTTCTCCGGACGGTAAGTGCGGTAATTAATGGTCTCCGGCTTCTTGACCTCACCAAAAGACCAACTGCGAATATCATTGGGGCTGGCCAAGCTGATGCGCACAGAACCATAATCATTAATTCGGTCGTAAATGGTCTCTAGCATAGCGAAAAAGTTCCTTTCGGCATAAGGCCGGTCTTACCGGGAACTCGGCGGACGTAGTCCGCCGGCTATCGTCAAACGCAGATAATAGAAGAGTCGTTCAAGCAATCCGCTTCTTCTCCAATTGAATGTTCAGTCCCAGACCCCTAATTTCATTGCAGAGCACGTCAAAACTAACCGGAGTACCAGCCTCCAAAGTGTTGCGGCCCTTAACCATGGATTCATATATCTTGGTGCGTCCCTCAACGTCGTCACTCTTGACCGTCAAAAGCTCCTGCAAGAAATAGGAGGCTCCGTAAGCCTCCAGTCCCCAGACCTCCATCTCACCAAAACGCTGGCCGCCAGTGCGAGCCTTGCCGCCCAAAGGCTGTTGCGTAATCAAAGAATACGGGCCGGTCGAACGGGCGTGGACCTTGTCGTCCACCAAATGGTGCAGCTTCATCATGTAAATCTGGCCCACAGTGACCTTCTGCTCAAAAGGCTCACCAGTGCGGCCATCATAAAGCGTTACCTTGCCCTCAGCAGGCAATCCGGCGTCAATCAGGCATTGGCGGACCTCGGCCTCTGTGGCTCCATCAAAAACCGGACAAACAGCCTGAAAACCTAACCGAGATGCAGCCCAGCCCAAATGAGTCTCCAACAACTGGCCAAGGTTCATACGACTGGGTACGCCCAGAGGATTCAATAGAATCTGCACGGGAGTGCCGTCCTCCAGAAACGGCATGTCCTCCTCAGGAACAATCCGAGCAATGACTCCCTTGTTACCGTGCCGGCCAGCCATCTTGTCGCCTACGGACAACTGACGCTTGGTAGCAACAAAAATCTTGACCATCTCCAATACGCCGGCAGGAAGCTCATCGCCACGCTTCATCTGAGCGAGACGCTTATCCCGATCGGCGCGAATCTCCATAATCCCGGGCCAAAGCTTGTCGTAAATGTCTATGCCAGCCTGACGCTTGGCAGAGGAGGCCTTGATCCAGTCCGTTGAAAAAGTCTCGATCTGCTCCATGAGAATATCAGCAGACTCAGAACGGCCAACCTTCTGCCTAGTAGTCGGGTCAACCATGACAGAACCGCTGGCTGCGTTTATCTGCTCGCAGATCTGCTGGAATAACTTGATCATCTGATCATGATAGGATTGGCGGACGGCCTTCATCTGACGGGCGTGCTCGGCCTTCTGCTGGTCGGTCATGTGAGCGCGACGAGAAAAATGCTTGGCCCCAATAACCGTGCCCTCTTCCCCGGCAGGCAGTTCCAAAGAGTCGTTCTTAACATCCTCTCCGGCCCGGCCGAAAATGGCATGCAGCAGCTTCTCCTCAGGGGAAAGCTCTGTCTTGGACTTCGGCGATACCTTGCCAACCAAAATGTCGCCAGGATGAACCACAGTACCAATGCGAACAATGCCGTTCTCGTCCAAATTAGCCAGGGCCTTCTCGGAGACATTGGGGATGTCCCGGGTGAATTCCTCACGACCCAGCTTGGTCTCGCGGACCTCGACCTCAAAATCGTCAATGTGAATGCTGGTAAAACGCTCTTCCTTAACCAGGGTCTCGGAGACGACAATGGCGTCCTCAAAGTTGTAGCCGTCAAAGGTCATAAAGGCCACCAAGACGTTCTTGCCCAGGGCCAACTCACCATTAACCGTGGCGGCACCGTCGGCAATGACCTGGCCCTTCTTGACCCGCTCACCCTCTTTAATACACGGCTTCTGATCCAAACAGGTACGCTCATTCAGGCCGACAAACTTGCGCAGCTTATACTCATCGCCATTGTCCATGACGATATGCTCGGAATCGACATACTCGGCCCGGCCAGCCTTGGCGGCCCGAACAACCATACCGGAGTTCTCGGCCACAGCACGCTCGACACCAGTGGCCACAACGGGAACCTCACACTCCAGCAAAGGCACGGCCTGACGCTGCATGTTCGAACCCATCAGGGCCCGGTTGGCGTCATCATGCTCCAAGAACGGTATCAATGCGGCTGAAATGCCGACCGTCTGGCGGGGAGAAACGTCAACAAAAGATACCTGCTCAGATGGTATCTGAGCGACCTCGCCGCGAATGCGAGCAATGACCTCGCCGGAACGGACCCGCTTATTGGGAACATCCAAAACATCCGGCGGAGCCAACATGGTGACCATCTCCTCGTCGGCACGCAAATAGCGAATGTCGCCATTGACCTTGCCGTCCGTAACAACACGGTAAGGAGTGATCAGAAAACCATACTCATCTATACTGGCATATAAACTCAGCGAAGCAATCAAGCCGATGTTGGTGCCCTCAGGGGTCTCAATCGGACAAATTCGACCATAGTGGGAGATATGAACGTCGCGAACCTCAAAGCCGGCCCGCTTGCGATTCAAACCGCCAGGACCCAGAGCTGAAAGTCGACGCTCATGATTGAGCTGACTGAGAGGATTGGTCTGGTCGACAACCTGGGACAATTCGCCCCGGCCAAAGAAGAAATCAATGGCTGAAGAAACACTCTTGGAGTTGACCAACTCAGCAATACGACCCATTTCATCCGGATTGGCTAAACTCATCCGCTCCTGAACGGTGCGGCGAAGCTTCAAAAACCCCTTACGCAACTCCTCAGTCGCCAACTCGCCAATAGTACGCAGACGACGGTTGCCCAAGTGGTCAATATCGTCAACCTGAAAAGCATGGTCGCCACTACGCAAACCCATGAGGTACTTGAGGCAATTGAGGAAGTCCTCGGCCCGCAAGGTCATCTGATCTTCAATAAACTCCTGCTCAAACTTGCGGCAAATGCGGAATCGGCCGACACGGCCCAAACGATAGCGGTTGCGATCGAAAAACTTGTCCTGAAAAAGCTGCTTGGCCTTCTCCAACTGCGGAGGGTTACCAGGGCGAAGACGCTGATATATCCGCAACAAAGCCTGATCGTGATCAGAAGTGGGATCCTCGGCCAAGGTGTTAAGCAATAAAGGATCACTCAAACGATCAATGACCTCAACCTTCTTGACGCCGGCTTCACGCAAACGGGAAATGGTATCGCCAATCTGTGAACCGGCCTTAAGCAAAGGCTCCTTGGACTCCGGATCCGGGTCGGCTATGGTATCGGCTGTGTACATGCTCGGATCAAGATGGTCAAGGCCAACCTTCTTGGTATCGTAAAACTGCGAGACAATCTGAGAGTCGCTGGCGAAATCCTCACTGAGTGCACGCAAGAACATGGTGGCCGGCATCTTGCTCGACTGGTCAATGCGAACGACCAAAACGTCCTTCTTGGTAATATTGACTTCAATCCATGAGCCACGCTCAGGAATGACGCGGCAGGCGTGGAAAAGACGGTCACCATCGGAGGAATCGACCACAAAATCAACGCCCGGACTGCGGTGCAACTGCGAAACAATGACCCGCTGAGCACCATTGATAATGAACTCGCCGCCGCCAAGCATGATGGGAATCTCACCGAGGTAAATCCCCTCCTCCTTGACCTCGGCACTATCCTTACGCAATAGACGGCAGAAAATCCGCAAAGGCATGCCGTAAGTCAAACGCAAGTCCTGGCACTGATCGGGAGCATAGCGCGGTCGGCCCAACTCATAATGACAATACTCAAGCGTGAGTTGGCCATCGTAGCTGGCGATAGGGAAAATCTCACGTAGAAGAGCCTCCAGGCCCTGCTCCTTTCTGCGGTGAGGATCAACGTCCTTCTGCAGAAACAGATCATAAGTGCGACGCTGAAGCTCAACCAAGTCCGGCAGCGGTACGGCGTCACCAATCTTGGAGAAGTCCCGAATGTTGGTCACCTGCATAAGCGAACTCCGTGAAGAACAAGCCTACGGCCTGCGGAAAACAAGTCCCGGCCAAGCCCACTCAAATTCCAATGTGCAAACTCAGGGCTTGCTTACTTAATCTCTACTTCGGCGCCGTGAGACTCCAGCTCGGTCTTAAAGGCCTCGGCGTCTTCCTTGCTCAGGCCCTCCTTGACCGTGGTGGGAGCCTTCTCCACCAACTCCTTGGCCTCTTTCAGGCCCAAACTGGTGGCAGCCCGAACGGTCTTAATGACCTGAATCTTCTTGTCGCCAATAGCCTTGAGAACGACATCAAAGGCTGTCTTCTCCTCCTCGACCGGGGCAGCAGCCTCGGCAGCAGGACCGGCAGCAACAGCTACCGCAGCAGCAGCCGGCTCAATGCCATGGACGTCCTTAAGATAATCACCAAGCTCCTGAGCCTTAAGCAAAGACAACTCGACAATCTTGTCACCAAGCTCCGTAACATCCTTGGACCACTGGCGGGTGGTTTCCTGTTGGTCAGCCATTTCTGTGATAACCTCCATCAAGCGGGCGCTCTAACTTTTGATTATTACGCCTGGCTAAAAAGTAGTATGCAAAACAAACATTCACTGCTGGTCCGAGGACTGCTGCTGATCAGTAGCCGAGTCAGAAGCGGACTCGGTAGCATCTTGCTTTTCAGCAGTAGCATCCTGCGACTCAGCGGGTTCGGTCGATTCAGTAGATTCAGCCGTCGCAGACTCAGAAGCGTCGGCTGGGTGAGCCTGGGAACCGAGCTTCTCAACAAGGGCCTCGACAGCTCCGGCAATACGACCGGCAGGAGACAAAAGAGCTGAAGCAATCCCCCGGCCAGGCGAAAGAACCAAACAAACTATCTGAGCAGACAGCTCGGCCTTGTTGGGCATGGTGGCCAACTTCCGAACCTGCTCCACCGAAAAAACCTGACCCTCAACAAATGCACCACGAACACTAAAAACGTCAACTTTACGAGCAAAATCAACCATCTCCCGGGCTACGTCAACCACAGACTCCCCACCATAACAAATAGCACTGGGAGTATCTAAAAGCTCAGCAGCTACGGCCATATCCAATTCGGCCAAGGCCAGGCGAGCCAGAGAATTCCTGACCACCATCATCTTGATCTTCTTGGCGTGCAAGGCAGCACGTAACTGATTGCTGGTGATAACATCAAGGCCCACAGGACAGACAACCACAAAGGATTGCAGGCCCTGCCAATTCTCAACCAACTCTTTAACCAAAAGGTTTTTAATACGAGCAGGATTCCTGGCCCCAACTTTTACTTCACTAACCATAAGTCTATTCCACCTAAGAAACGGCTACGGCAACCGACGGACTCATCGAACCGGAAATATGAGCACCAAGCATATAAGTGCCCTTGGCAGTGGTCGGCTTGAGCCGACGAATGTGCCCCAGCAAAAAATCTATATTGGTCACCAAGTCGTCCTCTGAAAAACTCAGCTTGCCAACAACCGTGTGAATGTTGCCGCCGGAATCGTTGCGAAACTCAACCTTGCCGGCAGCATACTCACCAACGGCCTTGGCAAAATCGGCTGTAACCGTTCCGGTCTTGGGCGAAGGCATCTTGCCCTGTGGGCCAAGGACACGGCCCAAACGGGATACCTTGCTCATGATCTGAGGCACGGCAATGGCTACGTCAAAGTCCATCCAGCCGTCCTGGACCTTCTTAATGAGCTCATCAGCGCCGGCCTCGGAGGCACCGGCGGCCTTGGCCTGCTCAGCCTGATCGTCAGGACAAAAAACAATGACCCGCCGACTCTTGCCAATACCCTTGGGTAAAGATATCGAGCCGCGAATCATCTGGTCGGCCTGCTTGGGGTCTATACCCAAACGAATCACACAATCAACAGTCTGATCAAACTTGGTATCACTAAAACTCTTGAGCTTGGCCACAGCTTCACTAACACTCAAGGGCTGTTCAGGCTGCTTCTCGGCCAAGGCTTGGTATCTCTTGCTGCGAGGACGCACTATTGAAAACTCCTTAGAAGCCCTGGATTCCCGCTTCCGCGGGAATGACAAATAACCCCCGGCACGTGGGCCGAGGGCATTAGACATTCAATCGACTACTTTCAGCCCCATACTGCGAGCAGTGCCGGCAATGATCCGCTGGGCATGGTCGGCATCAAAGGCATTGAGGTCCTTCATCTTGGTCTGAGCAATCTCAGCTATCTGGGCCTTGCTGACCTTGCCCACAGGTTCCTCTTTGCCGGTGGTGCCGGAACCCTTGGCCAATCCCGCAGCCTGCTTGAGCAAAACCGCAGCGGGCGGACTCTTCAAAATAAAACTAAAACTCCGGTCGGCATAAACAGTAATCTCGGCCGGCACGATCATGCCATTGTACTGGCGGGTCTGCTCATTGAACTGCTGGACAAACTGGCCAATGTTCACCCCGTGCTGACCCAAAGCAGGGCCGACCGGAGGAGCAGGCGTAGCCTGACCACCTTTAGCCTGTATCTTTATCTTGGCGGTAATCTGTTTGGCCATGTGATATCCATATCAAAAATCAAATATCAAAAATACAAAGCGAAAATCGAATTAGGCCGGCTCTAACTGCCAGTACTCCAACTCCAAAGGAGTGGCCCGGCCAAAAATAGTCACAATAACGCGAACAACTCCCTTGTCCGCCAAAATCTCATCAACGGCACCCTCAAAGTTCTCAAAGGGACCTTCACGAATCTTGACCTGATGGCCCTTCTTGAAATCAATGTTCAAGGAGGGTAAATCCTCAGGCTTCTCGGCCTGGGCCAACATCTTGTCCACATCGTGATCCCGCATGGGAGTGGGCTTGCCCAAAGCACCAATGAAATCGCCGACGCCGACAGTCTCCTTAATGGTAAACCAAGGCTTCTCCGGAATACTGCCGTCAGGCTCCAGAGCCATCTCCACAAAAACATAACCAGGATACAGCTTACGCTGTTGGACACGCTGATGGCCGCCCTTGATCCGCTTGACCCGCTCAGAAGGAACCAAAATCCGGCCGACATACTCCTCCAAGCCCTCGATCTTAACCTTCTTCTCCAAAGTCTCGCGAACAACGTCCTCCTTGTTGGAAGCAACACGAAGAACCAACCACTTCTTGTCGTTGCCTTCGGAGGGCTTAAGCTCTTCTACGTTTTCAGCGTTTTCGGGCTCTTCAACCTTCTCCTGCTCTTGCAGTGCAGCATCCGAGGCTGTCGGCTGGCCACTATCATCCGGGACGGGAACCTCCGGAGTATCCAATTGCTCGGTCGGCTCGGAGGCAGCGGCACTATCGAGAGGCTCTGGCTGCTCGGAATTCTGGGCTATATCATCGTTCTGGGCCATGCCGGACTCTCAAAAGCCAAAACTTAAAACTGCTGTACACCAACCCATTGGAGTAACTTGTGCCAACCCAAATCAACCAAGGCTAACACGGCTCCCATAATCATCAAAACCACAATGACCACCTTGGTCGAACCAATGATCTCCTTCTTGCTAGACCAGGAGACCTTCTTCATCTCGCCCTCAGTGGCAATCATAAAATCAGCAGCCCTCTTGCTGTTGACCACCCGCAAAAGGATATAAAAACATACGGCCATGATTCCCAAGGGAACGGCCGTCTGCACGACAGGAGAAAGACCAGCTAACTGTTGCCAGGCATACCAGGCTCCGACAACCACCAATATGCCCACACCCGTAACGGTGCCCAATCTGGTCCAGCGTCCCTGTGTCTTTCTGTAAATCTGCATATTGCCGGCACCATAACCGCTGGACAGCCTGAAACTCACCAAGCCCTAACAACAGGCCAGGAGGGATTCGAACCCCCAACCCCCGCGTTTGGAGCGCGGTGCTCTGCCAATTAGAGCTACTGGCCTGTCCGGGGTAAAATCGAATTCCCTGTCGTCACTTCAGCCGTGAAATCATTTCTTCCGACTGAGCTTGTGAAGCGTCCTCTTACGCAACCTGGGGCAGTACTTCAGAAGCTCCAACTTCTTAGTAGCTGCACGGACCTGGACGCGATAATTGCGATCTCCAGTCTCGCTACATTCCAACCACACCCATTCCCTAGCGGGGCCTTTGGCCATCGATGAGACCTCTACATATTTCTTGAGACTACAAGACTGCGGAATATACCCCCAGCACATGGGCCGGGGGCATTTACGCAATTCTTTGACTGTACTTATCCCTAACCTAGGCGATCACCTTGACCACTACACCAGCACCAACAGTGCGGCCGCCTTCACGCACGGCAAACCTCAAACCCTCTTCCATGGCAATCGGTGAGCCGATCTCCACCTCCGTGACGATGTTGTCGCCAGGAAGGCACATCTCAGCTTCCTTGCCACTCTCAGAAACCAACTTGTGAACAGAACCAGTCACGTCTGTAGTGCGGAAGTAAAACTGCGGTCGATAGCCAGGGAAAAACGGCGTATGTCGGCCACCCTCGGCCTTGGTCAAGACGTAAATCTGAGCTTGAAACTTGGTGTGCGGAGTAATACTGCCGGGCTTGGCCAATACCTGGCCACGAGTGAGGTCCTTCTTCTCCACACCCCTGAGCAAACAACCGACGTTGTCGCCAGCTTGGCCCTCGTTGAGGGTCTTATTAAACATCTCCACGCCAGTAACGACTGTCTTACGAGGCTCAGGAGCCAACCCGACGACCTCAACCTCGTCGCCAATCTTGACCATGCCACGCTCAATTCTGCCGGTACCAACAGTGCCGCGACCCTTAATACTGAAGACGTCCTCAATGGGCAGAAGGAACGGTAAATCAACCTCGCGGGTGGGCTCAGGAATGTAAGTGTCCAGGGCCTCAATCAACTCCTTAATGCTCTGCTCAGCCGCCTCTTCGCCCTTTAGGGCACCTAAGGCTGAACCCTTAATCACCGGAATATCGTCACCAGGGAACTCGTACTTGCTGAGCAACTCGCGGACTTCAAGCTCAACAAGCTCAATCAGCTCAGGATCGTCAACCAAGTCAACCTTATTCAGGAAAACAACCAGAGCCGGTACGTTCACCTGCCTAGCTAAAAGGACGTGCTCACGCGTCTGCATCATAGGACCATCAGCGGCAGAAACCACCAGAATGGCCCCGTCCATCTGAGCGGCACCGGTAATCATGTTCTTGATATAGTCGGCGTGGCCCGGACAGTCGATGTGAGCATAGTGACGGTTGGCAGAAGAATACTCGACGTGAGCGACAGCAATGGTCAGAATCTTTGTGGGATCCCGTCGGCCGTCCTTCTCCGATGCCTTGGCCACCTGATCGTAACTGATCAATTTGGCTAACCCGTCCTTGGCCAATACCGATGTGATGGCAGACGTTAGAGTGGTCTTGCCATGGTCAACGTGCCCAATAGTACCCACGTTAACGTGCGGCTTGGTTCGCTCAAATACCTCCTTCGCCATTTGACACCAACCTTCCTTTTACTGAACAAGTAGTACTGAAGACAGTCGGGCCATCGCCAGAGCAATAACAACTGACCCAACAAAACAATTCACCTATGTCCATAAGAAGCTGCTGATGGGGGTCGAACCCATGACCCCGTCCTTACCAAGGACGTGCTCTACCACTGAGCTACAGCAGCGCAGCTAAATACACTCGAGCCGCCCTCAGAGGCCAAAATTCACCCCTATCGCAACACGCGATAGATGTGCCATCATATACAACAGGACAGCAAGCCAGCTTAGCTACAACTGTCCTGTCAGCAACACCCTATTATACAACGTCGCCAGCTCTCAATGATAACCAGCGATCCGGAAACGAGTAACATAGGGTGTGAATGGTAGAGCGTCAACAAAAAATCTTACAAAATAGAAAAATTTTTTTCCTTTTTTTCAACCCTATCCGACAGAGATATCCTCCAGAACAGGACATTATTATCGGCACAAGTACCCAACATCTTTTGCCAAAAGACGTTATATCGCACGGAAGCCAACAAGTGCCGAATGTTCGGCAAGAAATACAAGCCCGGCAAGGTCCGATATTATCAAGACGGCCAGTGTAGATACGGCCATCGGGATAAAGGACAGATGACCCGGGTGCAGGTCATCTTTGCAAGTGCAAGATAGTCAGATACGGTTTCGGGGAAATTACAGCGCTGGCCCCCCGGCACGTAGTCCGAGGGCATTCAAATAAAGGTTCACCATCCTTTTAGGTTCTCATCCGTAAAGCCTACCAAACGCGATAGGTGCCCAGATAATCCATCAAAGCAAAAGTTCATTGTCCAAAGCGATAAGTAAGAGTATCATAAAATTATGGCAAAGAAACGCCGGCGAAGGGCCTGGGCAAAACTGCCCCTCGAACAACTACTGGACGTGAGACTGTGCGAACTGGACGTGCAGATCAAAAAGTCAGTAGTCGAACAACGTATCGATCAGGTACTGGCAGAACTGGACCGGCGGGGAATAGTATTCAAACCCCATTTCTGGGTGTCGGACGACTGGTTTACGCCGGCAGGTGTCTCCGGATGCGCAGTGCCGTTCTACCTGCTGCACCCCAGACTGAGCCATCTAGAACGAAAACAAATGCTCGAAGTCGAAGGAGCGGAACGATCCGAGTGCATCAAAATCCTGCGGCACGAAGCAGGACACGCTATCGAACATGCCTATCGGCTGAACCTGAGAAAAAAACGTCAACGATTGTTCGGCAAAAGCACCAAACCCTATCCCGATGCCTATCTGCCCCAGCCGTTCAGCAGACGATTCGTGCAAAACATCGACTACTGGTACGCTCAATCGCATCCGGATGAAGACTTCGCCGAAACCTTCGCCGTATGGCTGGGACCACGGTCAAACTGGCGCAAAATATATCAAGGGTGGCCGGCGATGAAAAAACTGCTCTACATGGACGAACTGATGAATGAGATTGCCGGGACAAAGCCACCCAACAGATCCCGCCGGCATGTTTCACCACTCAAGGAAAACACCACAACGCTGCGGCAATACTATGCCAAGAAACAGAAACGATATGCGACGGAGTACCCCAACTTCTATGATGCAGACCTGCTGAGGCTGTTCTCGGCGGCACCGGAACATAAGAAAAATGAGACGGCAGCCTCATTCCTACGCCGTGTTCGGCCGAGCATACGGAACATGGTCTCGCAATGGACGGGACATTACGCGTACTCGCTGGATCAGGTACTCAAGGATATAATCGGACGCTGCCGAGAACTGAAACTGCGAGTGGGCACTCAAGAGAAACAATTGAAAATGGATGCAACTATCATGCTGACCGTAAACACCATGAACTTTCTGTACAGCGGACAAAGGTGGGTGGATCTGTGAAAAAACTGCGAGTCCTGTTACTGCTGGACAAAGACCTGGTGCCGCCGGATGACTACAGCGGTACAGACTATACAGGCGAACAATGGAAAACCGAGTACGATGTTCTGCTTACCCTACGCGAGCTGGGACACGAAGTGAAAATGCTCGGCGTAGTGCGAGAACTAGACGCGATCGAACAGATCTATCGAGACTGGAAGCCACATATAGTCTTCAACATGCTCGAAGACGTCTACGGGATTATCCCCTACGACCATAACATGGTGGCCTTCCTGGAACTGCTGGGGGTGGCCTACACGGGGTGCAATCCGCTGGGAATCGTGCTGTCACGGGATAAAGGGCTGACCAAAAAACTGCTGACCTATCATAAAATCCGAGTGCCCAAATTCATGGTCTGCCGACAAGGACAAAGAGTGCGACGGCCCAAAAGACTGGGATTCCCGCTGATCATCAAATCGCTGATCGAAGACGCTTCCTACGGGATCAGCCAGCGGTCAGTGGCCCAGGACGACGCGAGCCTAAACGAACGAGTAGCCTTTATCCATGAGAAATTCCATAGCGACGCTATCGTCGAACAATTCATCGACGGCAGAGAAATATACGTAGGTGTACTGGGAAATAAACGGCTGGAAGTATTTCATCCCTGGGAACTTATCGTCAAACAAAAACCCGAAGGGGCCCCGCTGCTGGCTACCCATAAACTCAAATGGGACCTGGCCTATCAGAAAAAACTCGAAGTGAAAACATGTTCGGCGAAAAACCTGCCCCAAGGATTGGCAGAACGTCTTAACATAATTAGCCGACGTATCTACCGCATCCTTAATATGAGTGGATACGCCAGATTGGACTTTCGACTGGCCCAAGACGGCACAGCCTATCTGCTGGAAGCAAACGCCAACCCGCAACTGGCCTACGGGGAAGATTTCGCAGAGTCGGCAGAATACATGGGCATGCCATACGAGAAACTCATCCAACGCATCCTGAGCCTGGGCCTGCGCTGGAAACAAGCCCATGCCATCTCCTGAAACCAAGTTGCATCAGCGATAAGAACCGTCTATACTACCGGCCCGAGCCGAAGTGGCGGAATTGGCAGACGCGCAGGATTCAAAATCCTGTCCGGTTCACCCCGGGTGTGGGTTCGACTCCCACCTTCGGCAATTGGAAAGAAGAAGACACAAAGCAGAAAAAGAAACGGATATGAACTTTCGACGCTGATTCCGCTGATTTCGCTGAAAAAAGAGAAGAACTCACCACGAAGGACACGAAGATC
>JAACET010000031.1 GCA_011682385.1 Actinomycetota bacterium
TAGGTGTCCCCGGTTGGTCTGCCAATTCAACAGTGATCAGGATGTCACTGGTATCGATGGGCTGCACCAGCAGTTGATCGGGCAGCTTGGCGATGATGTCTCGCGTCTGCGGCAAAAGGCTCAGTTGTAGATATAGAAGCTCAGATGAGCGGGGTGCGGAGGCACTGGTCAGAGTAGCCCCTGCTATAAGACAGCCGGGTGAAGTATCCCTAACCCCCCAGTCATCCACGGGGTAATGGCCGGTGATATCGCGGAACTCTGCCAGGGCTGCATCCAGAACATCCAGACAGTTTTTGGTCAAGGCCGTGTTTCTTTGGGTGGTTATAAAGCTCGACACTCCCACCAGCGCCGCCGCCAGCAGGGCCAGTATCGCCACTACTATCAGCACCTCTACCAGGGTGAAGGCTGCCCGTGATCTCGCATTTCGAATTTCGCATTTCGAATTTCGCATTACTCAGCCCAGTTTCTTTGACGCTGATTCCGCAGATAAATAAGATTTTCTCTTTGTAATATTTTTTTCTTCCAGCGAAATCCGCGTAATCTGCGTCTAAAATTCTTTCCTTTTCTACCTTCGTGAACTTCGTGCCTTCGTGGTGAGTTCTTTAGTCTCCGAAGTTGGTCACGTCATCATCCGTGCCGTATTCTCCGTCCTTACCTGCCGACCAGAGAATAAAGCTCAGATTGTAAGGGACCGGATTGTCACTAGGAGCGGGTATGTCTGGGTTTCTAATGGTGCTGTAAAATTGCACGTAATTGGCATAATACACACCATCTATAGTGTCAGTTCCGTCGACAACCAGGGGATCCTCGGAATGGTTTCTGCTCCCTGTAAAACTGTCGGCATCTAGCGAAGCGACGTCGAGAACATTATCCTTAGCATCATAGACTGAAGCGATCGGGTCCCGGGCTGTTGAGCCTGGGGTGGCTCGGAAATAGAGAATCGGTTGACCCCATTTACACAGAAGTAGCGGTTCATATTCGTTGGCATTCGCTGCAGTGGCGTTTATGTTGTCTATAATCTCCGTGGTATCGAGCTTAATGTAAGGGTCTCTCCTGGATGCATCCGCATCTGTATAATCATCAGTAGGACAATAGCCTCGAAGGTCTTTACCTAGAAGATAGACAGCCAATGATGTGTAACCCGGCAAATCATCCACGGTCCCCCTATACATCATGCTGTCCGGGTATTGACCGCGTCCTGCAACGCTGTCCTGTTTAAACATTTCCAGGCCGACTCCAATGGCGTGAAACTGCGTTAGAACCACAGCGTCTCTAGCCTTATCCATGGCCTTCTGCACAGCCGGAACCATAATCCCCACCAGCAGAGCAATGATGGCCACAACCACGAGCAGCTCAATCAACGTAAAGGCTTTCAGGTTTTTTACAGCAGACATTTTTTTCCTTTCACAAGAAGATGGTATGAAGATGAAGACACGCTAATAAATATTTACAAAGACACTTAAAACTCTGAGCCGAGTCCTTCGGCGTAGAGGTTATCAGCCGGATCATCACCGTCGGGTCCTTCGGAGATCAGCTTCGCTCTTTTGGTTGCTGTATCGAGCACATAGCTCACTGGCCGACCCCACCCGTCGAGTATTTCTTTGCCGGCCGTGGTGTTGCGAAACACGTGAGGCGGCATGTTTTCGACTGTCTTTCGGGCTGGCTCCACTTTATTCAGATACTCGAGCAGTTGGGCATTCGTGGGCACCGTCGGCGGAAATTCGCCCGTAGTCTGGTGATATACTCTCACAGCGTCGGCCAATGCGTTCAGGGTTCGGTAGGTCAGCCGTTCTTTACCGGACTGACGTACCCACGAGGCCAATACTACCGTCACAACCAACACGATTACCAGAAAGGCCATCAATCCTGCCAGACCCAGAAGTGCCAGTCCCTCCCTGTGCCCAACGTCCACTGGTAGCGTGCGGTTTGAACTCTTCTGCAGCGTTGGCTCGTTTACGGCCATCGATTATTCCTCGCACAGTGTACGGCTCAGTAGAATTACCTTGCCGAGCCGCTGGCGGCACTAATCATTGTCGGTAGCGGCAAAAAGATAGCGACCACGATGAAGCCGCATATGCCGCCCAGGACCACAACCATTATTGGTTCGATTACCGACACTAAGGCTGTCACGGTAGCGTCGACTTCTTCATCGTAGTTATCTGCCACTTTCAGCAGCATCTTATCGAGATCTCCCGTTTCTTCGCCCACGTCTACCATATTCACCACGATAGGGTCGCATACTTTCGAGGCCCGCAGTGGGTCGGCAAAGGTTTCACCTTCGCGAACGGAGTCGTGCACGTCACCGATAGCTCGGGCGAACACCTCGTTGCCCGCCGTGTTTCTGGTGATGTTCAGTGCCTCCAGGATTGGCACGCCGGCCTCGATCAGGGTGCCCAGAGTTCGACTGAACCGGGCTATGGCCGTCTTGGACAATATCTTGCCCACCAGAGGAATTTTAAGTTTGATCTTGTCGCCGAGCATTCGTCCGCCTCGGCTCAAGCGCATGACTCGGAAAATAATAAAGACTGCCAATGGGGCGAACAGTATCACCAGCCAGCCGCCGGCCACGAACCATTTGGACATACTCAGCAGAATCTTTGTGGGTGCTGGCAGGTCTGCTCCCATATCCTTAAAGATGGTCTGAAACTTGGGGATAACCACCATCATGATACCGGTAACGATCAGGGCTGCCACCACGATCACAGCTATGGGATAGATCATAGCTCCAATGACCCGACGTCGAAGCCATTGGGCTTTTTCCAGAAAGTCTGCCAGACGAGACAAGATGGTATCCAAAACACCGCCGGTTTCGCCGGCGGCCACCATATTGACGTACAGGCGGTTGAAGACTTTGGGGTTTCGGGCCATGGCCTCGGACAGGCTGGAGCCGCCTTCAACGTCTTCGCGCACGCGGCGCAGTGTTACTCGAAGGATGCCCGGCCTTTGCTGTTGTTCGAGAATACTCAGGCAGCGCAGAATTGGCAGGCCGGCGTCGATCAGGGTGGATAGCTGGCGGGTGAACTGAGTGAGTAGTTTGCCCGAGACTCGGCCCATGGGTGTGGAGGTCTTCTTTTGGGCGCCGGGCCCGGCAGCAGCTTGCACGCGCCGGGTAGCGGCCTTCTCGCTTATTCTGGTCGGGAACAGCCCAAGGTTGCGGATTTTGGTTACAGCCTCTTCACTGGAAGGAGCCTGCACTTCATCTTTTACTTCTTGGCCGCTGGCGTTCATGGCCTCGTATTTATAGACAGGCATGACAAAACCTCCATACGGAAGACGCCCGAAATTATCAATTATTAAACTATTCCTCTGTGACTGTGGCTCGAACCACCTCATCAATTGTGGTCACACCATCGTAGATACTCAATAGTCCGGTCTCGCGCAGGGTCCGCATTCCCAGCCTGCGGGCCTCGCTGCGCAGTACATTGGTGGATACTTCTTTCATGATCAATTCGCGCAGCTCATCGTTAAGCAGCATAATCTCAAAGATCGCTATTCGACCTCGATATCCGCTATTCATACATTCTTCACATCCGCGTCCCCGATAGAAAACCTTCCCTTCGACGTCCTCAGGGGTTAGCTCAAGTTCCATGAGCATCTCTTCCGTGGGAACAAACTCTTCTTTGCATTTGACGCAGATTTTACGGATTAGTCGCTGGCTGACTATGCCTTCCATAGTGGCTGCGATCAGATAGGACTCCAGCCCCAAATCGAGAAGTCTGGCCACGGTGCTGGGCGAATCGGTGGTGTGGACCGTGGTGAATACGATGTGTCCGGTAAGCGAGGCCTGCACCGACATTTCCGCCGTCACCAGGTCGCGAATCTCGCCGACCAGAATGATATCGGGGTCCTGTCGCAGAATGCTCCGCAGGCAGCGGTCGAAGGTTAGCCCTATCTCCGGTCTGATGTTTACTTGGATCAGTCCGTCGATGTCGTATTCCACCGGATTTTCTGTGGTGATTATTTTCACACCCACATCGTTAAGTTCCGACAAGGCAGCGTACAGCGTGGTAGTCTTTCCGCTGCCGGTAGGACCTGTAACTATTATGATCCCATTCGGCTGGTGGGTCAGTTGCCGGAATAGACTCAGGTCGTCGTCCCGCATGCCCAGTTTTTCCAGATCGAGAGACACATTGCTGCGGTCTAATACACGCATAACTACGCTTTCACCGAACAGAGTAGGCAGTACGGAGACCCGCAGGTCCACGGGCTTGTTACCCACGGTCAATTCAATTCGCCCGTCTTGGGGCATACGGCGCTCGGCGATATTCAAATTGGCCATGACTTTAATCCGGGAGGAGATAGCCATGGCGATATGTCGTGGCGGCGGCACCAACTCGTAGAGTATGTTGTCAATGCGATAGCGCATCTTGTATTCATTCTCGAAAGGTTCGAAATGTATGTCCGACGCCTTTTCGCGGATGGCCTGCATTAATACCATGTTGAGTAGTTTCTTGATGGGATTTGACTCAGCCATCTGAATCAGCTCATCCAGGTCGATGCTTTCACCTCGATCAGCGAACTCGGACAGCTCACCTGATCCGCTGATCTCCTGGATCAGTTCGCCGACGGACTCTTCGGTCTGGCGATAGTGTTTCCCCAGCATGCTTTCCAGAGCCTTCTCGTCCGCCAATACGGTTTCTATGTTGAAGCCCATGAGGGTTTTGAGCGAGTCCGTGGCTTGGAAGTTGTCCGGATCGGTGACGGCCACGGTCAGGAGATTGTCTTCTTTGGCGTAACTGACCGGGAAGACCTTGTAGGTGTTGGCCATCTCAGCCGGAACGAGTTTCAGGGCCTCCTGATCCACTGTTATCCCCCGCAGGTCTACGGAGTGCATACCCCGCTGAGCCGCCAGTCCTTCTCGCAGGTCCTCTGGGGTGATATATTTGAGACCTACGAGGATTTGGCCGATGAAACCGGGCTTTTTCTTTTGTATCTCTAGTGCTTCATGGACCTTATCACGCGTGAGCTTGCCCATCTTGACCAGGATCCGGCCAATAGGCCTACCTTTGAGTTGTTCCAAAGTAGCCTGTGAAAGAGGCATAACACGAACTCCTTCCACTATATTATAGGAGGGGGTCAATAGGGCTCAGCTGCTACTCTATTGGGCTGGACGCCCTGGCTGTTCGTCTGTGTCGACATCTTCTTCTTTAGGCCCCTCGCCAAGACCCGCCTGAGCCCGGTCCAACCGCTCCTGCATTGCTCCGCTGTGGCGGGCTACGTCCATCATATCCTCCAGGGAGATTAGGCCTTGGTTGTACACTTCCCAGAGGTGGTCATCCAGCAGTTGCATACCATAGCGTTTTCCGGTTTGGATACTTGAGTCAATCCGGAAGGTCTTGTTTTCTCGGATCAAGTTGGCGATGGCCGGCGTGATTACCAAAAACTCAAAAATAGCTGTGCGCCCGCCGTGTTTTGGGTTAGGCAGCAGCAACTGGCTCAGTATGGCTATAAGAGAAGTCGACAACTGTACTCGTATCTGTTCCTGCTGACTGACCGGAAATGCATCGATTATGCGGTTTATAGTTCCCTGAGCACCGGTAGTGTGTACGGTCCCGAACACCAAGTGCCCGGTTTCTGCTGCTCGAACCGCCGACTCCATGGTTTCCAGGTCACGCAGCTCGCCCACCAGGATCACATCCGGGTCCATGCGCAGCACGCGCCGGAGGGCCTCACCGAAGCTCGGCACATCGACACCGACCTCACGCTGGTTAACCATGGATTTCTTATGCGGATGATAGTATTCGATCGGGTCTTCGACTGTAATAATGTGCCGATCAAGTTGTTCGTTGATGTAGTTTATCATCGATGCCAGTGTCGTGGTCTTACCTGAGCCAGTAGGTCCCGTTACCAGAAACAGGCCTCTGGGCCGTCTAAGCAGGTCCTTTACTATCGATGGCAAACCGATTTCTTCCAGGCTCATCATCCGCGAGGGGATCAGGCGTAAAGCCAGAGATACATTCCCGCGTTGCTTGAAAATAGAGACACGAAAACGCCCCTTTTCGCCGAAGGCGAAGCCGAAATCCGAACCGCCCTCTTCCTGTAGCTCTTGCTGACACCGTTCAGGTGTGATGCTCTTCATCAGGGCCACGGTGTCGGCTGGTTCCAGCACTTGGGTCTTTAGCGTTCGCAATCGACCGTGTACCCTTAGGATCGGCGGTCGGCCAACATGTAAGTGCAGATCCGAGCCGTTTTGCTTTACGCAAGTCTCCAACAGGCGATCTATATGAATAGCCATGATAGTTCTCCGGTCGACAGGTAGTCAGCCCGCATTTGGGTCGCCGCAAGTGCGGGCCCTAGCTTTCCTCCCCATCTAGTATTTCGATGTCTTGTACGGTCACCCGGGCCACTTCTTCTGGGGTGGTCACGCCTTTGATTACTTTACGCCTGCCGTCTTCCAACAGAGATCTCATGCCCGAGGCCCTGGCCGCCTGTCTCAATTCACTTAGTGACGCCCGCTTGAAGGTCAGGTCCCGAAGTTGTCCATTCATGACGAACATTTCAAATATGCCCTGACGGCCGCGGTGGCCGGTGTTGCTGCACTGGTCGCAGCCTGCGCCGTGCTGGAAGGTAGCTGTCTCTATCTCCTCAGGAGAGAAGCCCAACAGCCTTAAGAACTTGTGGTCCACGTTCTTATATTCTTCCCTGCAGTTATCACAGATTCTGCGGATCAGCCTTTGGGCCATGACCGCCTGCACGGATGAGGATACCAAGAATGGCTTTACACCCATGTCTAGTAAACGAGTTATGGCGCTTGGCGCGTCATTGGTGTGGAGTGTACTGAAAACCAGGTGTCCAGTTAAAGCAGCCGCCATGGCGACATCTGCAACCTCACAATCGCGGATTTCGCCTACAAGTATGATATTGGGAGCTTGGCGGAGCATTGACCTGAGGATTACGGAGAAGCTACGTCCGATATCCTCGTGTACTTCACATTGGTTCATGCCGGGAAAGTTGTACTCGACGGGGTCTTCGGCGGTGATTATTTTTACATCGGGACGATTCAGGGTGTTTAGGGCCCCATAGAGGGTAGTGGTTTTTCCTGAGCCGGTTGGGCCGGTCACCAGGAAGATGCCGTTGGGTCGGCGGATGATACGGTCGAAGCGTTCTTTGTCGTCTGGTTCCAGGCCCAGGGCCTCGATGCCCAGCTGGGCGGATTCTGGACGCAGAATCCGTAGTACGAGGCTTTCCCCGTGATAGCCGGGCAGGCTGGAGACGCGGAAATCTATTTCTTCAGCCCCAACGGTCATCTTGATTCGGCCATCCTGTGGAAGTCGTTTGACCTCTATCTGCATACCGGACATGATTTTAAGACGGCTAATGACGGAATTCTGCATTCTTTTGGGTATGCTTTCGCGTTCGATGCAGACTCCGTCGATTCGGTATCGCACGCGGACGCGGTTGGCCATGGGTTCGATGTGTATATCTGAGGCCCGGGTTTGCACAGCCGAGGTTATGATCGCTGTTACGAGCTTGACTATGGGGGCGGAGGTTCCGTCGTCGTCGTCGGCAAGACGGCCTGAGGCTTGCAGATCGGCACCCATGAGGGTCTCACCCATTTGCGTACCCATTTGGGTCAGATCGGAGATGGTGCCGTCGAGGGTGTCTTTGGTTTGGTCTTCGAAGTGCGCTTTTACCACAGCCTGAACTTTGGACAGGGAAGCCAGGCAGCATTCGATATCCACGTTGAGGCGAAATCGGAGTGAATCCAGTGTTTCCAGATCAAGGGGATCGGTGATTACCACTTTAAGATGGCTGTCCCGCCGTTCGATGGGAAGAATGAAATGGCGTCGGATGATATCTTCGGGTATGAGTGAGATCGCCGCCGAGTCGATGGGATTTCGCTCGAGGTCTCGGTATTCCATATCAAATTGGCTGGCCAGGGCCTTGGCCACATCATCTTCGGATACGTTCCCCAGGGCCACGAGGGCTTCGCCGATGCGCATTCGGTTACGGGAGGCGTGTTCTAGAGCTGCGGTTACAGCCGAGGGTTCTAGTAGCCCCCAATCAACCAGGATTTCACCCAGACGTTTTTTACCTTTGGTCATAGTTGAAGTTACGGGCTAGTGGGGGGATTCTTGTCGCCACAACTATCTGTTAACTGGAATCTTATATTTATACTTACCTCATGCCAGCCGAGCTGAGAACTTTACCCTTGCCCAGCCCGATTGCTGTTTTATCCTGCGTCCCCCACCAACAGGGCTATCGGCTCATAGCATCTACCATCTTGCTTAATGATACACCTGATTGTGTTGCGGGTCAAGCACAGGGCTTTTGCCGCAGGGATGGGCGATGCAGGACTCGAACCTGCGGCCTCTTCCTTGTAAGGGAAGCGCTCTAGCCGTCTGAGCTAATCGCCCCTGGCGGTTGTAGGCCCGATAGCATAGGTATTCGACTGGTCTAAGTCAAGATTTGCTCGTTGGCGGTCGGCCCGTGTCGAAGAATAACGTCGGCAGGCTTTTCAACAGTGCCCAGGGGCGATAGAGCATCTCTGTTTCTCCCCGACAGTTATACCAGCAGGATTGGCAGCTATTCGCTCGGCTGGCTAACCGCAGGTCTCGGATGATATTCTGTATGCGATCCCGGTAGAGATTGCCGACCGGGCGGCCACGGTTTTCGACACAGATGCTAACGTCACCTGTGGAATCTATGTTGAAGAAAGCCTGCCCAGCCCTACAACCCGGTACGCCGCCATCCAGAGCTTGATCAAACCGGCTAAGGAAGACGGGATTAGACAGGAAGTTGTGGTTACGGCTCTTTAGCATTAGCAGATGTTCTGAAGCATCTTGTTCACGGTGGTGAAATCTATCCGATCCGGTTTTTAATTTACCATAGGGCTGGATCATCAGGTAGGCTTCGTGTGCGCGTGCCAGTTTGATCAGTTCTTCTACCTCCTGGAGGTTGTCGTGCAGCAACACGGTCATCACATTGACCCGCTGCCAACGGTGTACGCGAGCCTTGCTGAAATAGCTCAGAGCTCGGACCGCCTGGTCAAAACATCCTCGCTTACCCCGCCTGCGATCATGTTTCTCGGCACTGGCATAATCGATACTGACGGATACACCCCAAAGCCCGGCCTGCATTAGCTCCTTAGCGTTTTGCGCCGTCACGTTTGAACCGTTAGTGGTTATGAAAGGCAGATGCCAGCGAGCGACTTCCCGAACGATTTCGGGTAGGTCCTCCCGCAGCATCGGCTCGCCGCCTGCCATGGAGATGAACAGCGATCCCAGTCTAGCCAACTGTCGCGAGCCTTCAGCTATCTCGGCCACACTTTGTTCGGGCAGTTTGCCGGCCGGGTCGTTCCAATAATTGCAGAACCCGCAGCGCATCTCGCAGCGATAGGTCACCTGCCAGGCGCACCACATGGGATAACGGCCCGCATAGGTCCGCAGCAATTGCCATTTCTTTGTGTGTTGAACTCAAAGGCCCGGGCCCCTTGGGCATTACACTTCTCCGACAACCTATAGAATGAACAGTAGATCGCAACTGCGCGTAAATGACCATATACCTACAACACGACCGAAGTGGCCATGAACACACAGGAGAGTAGCGTACTCAGCCAGAGATGGCTAAGAATGTCTACAAAGCTCCTGTAACATCACAAAAACCGACTAACGTTCTTCTCTGTTCTCGAAGATTTGCTCTTATCTGGCAATGGTCTCGGAGTCCTAGAGGCAATTAGGTCCTGGAGTTCTCTGGACGAGATTTCGGCCTTGCTAATCATTAGCATTGACTCTGGTCCCGACAAGGCGACAACACGACCTGACTTGACCTCGTAATACGTCTCAATAGACTTTTTTGTATACACAACTGAGCGGTCCACCAGTACGAGATTCTCCATGTCTATTGGCCGATGCCTTCTCTCGCGGGCTCTCAGATCTGGCATCCTCTTGAATCCTGCCTCGATCTGCGATTGAAGCCTCAAGGTCTCTTGAAGGCGATCCGACAAGGCGCCAACGAACTCATGGCGTGCTTGACGACCTCTGCGCTCAATGGTATAGGATGTGCCCCACCATATGACAATTAGAATCAGAATAGATACTAATTCCATATCATTTACCGTCAGCCTTTCCTCAAGAATGAATCGATGCTAGACGTCAAAGCCTTTATTTGTCCCTCAATGCTTCGGAGAAGACCTGCAACTGTGTCGTCCAAAATGGCGAGGGTTTTCAAAAGCGATGCGCCATCCTTATGTTTCTTATAGCAATGGTATCCGATGTACATTGCAAACACAACCACAATGACCCATCCATTAGTCTTCTCCACAACTCTGACTAGGAAATCTGTGACGTTCATGTTTTGTCCTTTTCCGTTTGCATTTCTGCCAAGGCTCCATCCAACGGCACCGCTACAGACGGTATGAAACGTTCCAGCACGAATGATCGGGCAAAATCAACATGCTCACACGCGAGCTCTCCTAGGCTTACATCGTGCGCGAAGTGGCGTGTCTTGGCAATTGCTATCTGGGTCCTCAGCATGTCGTTCTCGTATGAATTGTGTCGGACCTCTTTTGCAGTCACATCGCTTTCAATCTCGACGACGCATATCCTATCCTCCGAAAGATACGCTTTGAGTATCAGGTCGTTCTGGAAGACTGATTTTGGCTCGAACATACGAAAGAGTGGGCTCGTCTTGAAAAGAGTATCCCATAGCAGCGCATAATGATTTCCTTCCCAAGTGGAGATAGCAAACAAGCGGAAGTCGATATAGGCCACATTCACGGCTAACAGTGAAGCCCCCTCTTGATACCCCTTGAACAGCTTGCTGATGTCGTCTTTTGTGCCGAAAGCAACCTTGGGCCCCCAAGAGAGCATCAACCCGATTCCCTTCGACGCGACAAGCAACATCTGTTCGTCCGCTTCTTGCTTGCCATTGTCTATCTTAAAAATATCTTTCTTGCTGTCGTAATCAGACTCCCGCAGCTCGGGGAAGGCCTCTTGGATCCTAGTAAGTCCTTTCAGGACGGCGTCTCTCTCTAATGGTGCCTCGCTACCAATACCAAGCGATAACGCTCCTAAGCTGAGATGCTTAAAGGGACGAAAACCTTCGATTACGTTATTGAACATAGCAGTTGATCCTCAATTGCGACTATTGTGAATACTGTTTATCGTCGCATATATTACCAGTTATCTTGGGTAGAGCCAAGTGTGTACATCCGGCTTGATGACGACCAGCTTTTGTCTGTTTCACGGGCAAGCCGGACGACAGCCGGATCAACAAAATAGCAACTCGCCGCAGATAAGATTACTCCAGCGCATATTGGCTCCAGTGGCTGCGGAGTCCATCCTTTTCCTATTCTATATTTACTCACGCCATCGAACAATCTGGCGAGAGCAAAGAATGTCTAGGCACGACCAATCTCAGGGCAAAACTGTCACAGGAGTGTTAGCAGGTGCTCTCCTGGGACGCGGGCCAAACGGCCCCACATTTCTGAGCGATGTACTACAAATCGCTATGAATGGTGGAGGCAAGGGGATTCGAACCCCTGACCTCTTGCATGCCATGCAAGCGCTCTCCCGGGCTGAGCTATGCCCCCACCAGTTAGGGCAGATAGGAGAGTATTTTTTCACTCTCGAGGCTCGAGGAATCGTAACCATACAGTAGCCTCCCGGTCATGTCAAGCTGATACCGTGATTATCGACATAGCTTGCCTGTTCGTCTTGATTTAGCCGATGGCCTCTATATCTTCTTTTACTACCTTGCCTTAGGCGAGCCCTGATTATTTTGCCGTTGACAGACGACTACCGTACGCACGATAATGAATATTAACGGCAAGTTCTTTCTACGTTGGAGTTTTTGAAATGGTTTCTAAGCAAATCGTTTGGTTGGCGATGCTGATGATGGCCTTGTTTTTGGCTGGCTGTTCGGAGCCACCGGAGTTGGCCGCCTCCAAGAAGATATCTGACGATCTCGCCCAGGCCCGGGATCTGATAAAACAGCAAACCCCGGCCTCTTATGCCCAGGCCGAGAAGATACTGCAGGATACCCTCAGAACGCCTAATGCTACCTCCGTTGCCAAGCAAGGCGCCCATGAGTTGTTGGCCACCTTATTGAGCGAGGTTACTGCTCGGCAGTTTACTGACGAACAGTTCGCCAAGCTGCAGCAGGATTTTGCCCAGGCCGATTCGGACCTGCATTACGCCCTTAGTCGGCTCTGTGCAGAGGCGGCTGGATTTGCCTATTCTGCGGGTTTGTCCCTCAGTGACAGTCAGACCCTTCAGCAGTACCGCCGGACCCTTGCCCAGATGGTTCCGCAGGCAATCATAGACAAAGACAACGCCGAAAAGATTCGAGTCGGATTGGAGCAGAGACTGGCGCGAACCCGACAAGAAGTCTCTCGCATGCGAATAACGGCCGAAAAGTCTTTCCTCAAAGCTGAGAGTCTCAGTGGTGACGAGTATGTTAGCACGGTGGCTCAGGCTGCTGCCGGGCAACTGGAAGCGGACAGGCTGTCTATTAGAGCCCGGAATGAGGAGTTGGCTCTGCAATCAGCACGGCAGGACGAGTTTAGTCGGCAATTTCAATTAGCCAAACTTCAGGAAGCCGTACAACGCGTCGAGCAGCAGATATCTGCCCAGGCAGGATCACTTGATCAGGTCCGTCAAGCTCGCGACACAGCTAAAGCCAAACTGCAAAAATCAGCCGATGAACTTCTCGTCCAACTGAATTCTTTCGGTGAGTTGGGAACGCAACTGGATGCTGCCTATCAACTTCTGATGGACCAGCAGGGCCAGGCCATAAGCCACTATGGCAAAGCCTTGGTTGGAGCTGCCGCTGGAAGTAAGAGATTCCGTGATTTCAAATCCGCTCGGCCGGCTGATTCTCCTGCAGACCAGCGGGTCGATATGCTTATTTCCGTGGATGCCCAAGTTGATCTTGCTGTTAGTCTGACCCGGGCTGAGATTCTCCGTGCATCTATGCGACAGGACTATGTTGGCCTGCTGGAGCGGGTGTCGTGGCGGGCTAAACAGGTAGAGGATGCGCGAAAGGCCTTGACTGCTGTGGGGGTCCGAATGGGTTCGCCGCAGATTGACGCTGCTTCTACCCAGCAGAGCATTCAGCAGGTTTGCACTACAGCCAAGGGTGACTTGAGTTCTGCCATTCAGACGTTGCGGGCCACAGCATGGCCTCGACAGAAGAAAGCAGACTCAGCCGAGCAGATGGTCAAGAACCTCGAAGGCGTCCGTTGGAATTGGCAGGTCTGGGCGATGCTGGGCTTGGCCCACCAGGCTCGAGCTGCCCTCTGTCAGCAGATGGGTGATGAGCAAGAAGCCCGGGCCGATTCTCAAGCGGCGTCTGTTTATTTGTCCAGTGCCGGCCGGATCAGGCCCGGACTGGTAAGATTGACTGGATCCAACTAACTAGTATCAAGTTATGGCTATGGACTACAGACGCCCACAGGCTGGGCTGTTCAATGACGTTACGGATAGAGCCCCTGCTGCGGGTCTCTCGCCTACAATGCCGGACGTTATTCCGGACCGCGCCCGTCGGCAGTTGACTGAGCTTAGGCAAACGATGTCCCGGTTTTGCGATCAGGGGCACGCTCTACCATTGGCCACGAAGTCTTGCTGTTTATCCTGCGATGAAATAGTCGAGGCCCGTTTTGAGCTCATCGGCGGACAGCTGGTGCTCATAAAGGAATGCCCGAGTTGCGGACGATATAGTGAGCCCCACTACGATGCCATTTTCACCGAGGCCCGCTCTGATCGACCCGCATCAGCTCAGAAGACCTTTTCTGGCACACCGATTCGTCCGATCCTTCGAGGTCTGCCCCGGACGGTAGAAACGCTCTGTCCGCAATGCTGTGCAATCTTAGTCGGGCGCTATTTTGTAGCCGACGGCAAGGTCTTTGCGGAGAAGACTTGTCCTCAGCACGGCTATTTCCGCGACTGCATTAATTCGGATGTTCGTCTCTATCTCAAAGCTGCCCACTGGAGTTTTGAAGAGGGTCCCGGCCAGCAGTTCCCCCGCGTGCGGGACGCCCATCATTGTCCCAGTGATTGCGGTTATTGCAACCAGCACATTTCCAGCGGCGTACTGTCTCAACTTGACCTGACCAACCGCTGCAATCTGTCCTGCCCGATTTGTTTTGCCAACGCCAGCTCTACCGGCCGGGTATCGGAGCCCAGCTATGAGCAAGTCGTATCCCTTTTACAGCAGTTGCGCGACCTGCGTCCGCTGCCGGCGACAGCCATTCAGTTTACTGGTGGTGAACCTACTTTGCGTTCGGACTTTTTGCGGATCCTGTCCCAGGCCCATGCTATGGGCTTCTCGCACGTCCAGGCCGCCACCAACGGCCTGACGCTGGCTGCCCCGGAGTTTGCCCGGCAGTGCGCTGAGGCTGGATTGCATACCATTTACTTGCAGTTTGATGGTGTGGGTGACGAGGTCTATCGAGCCGTGCGAGGCCGGAGCTTATGGTCTCAGAAACTCTCTTGCATAGAGAACTGTCGGCAATCTGAGATCAAGGTCTGCCTGGTGCCCACTATTATAAAGGGCAGCAATGACGACCAGGTAGCCAAGATACTGCAGTTTGCCATCGACAATGTTGATGCCGTATCGGGCATATCTTACCAGCCGGTTTGCTTTACCGGTCGTATCGACCAGCAGCTTCGCGAACAACAGCGCTATACCCTCGGCGACTTGGCCCATGATATCAGCAAGGCCTTGAGGAACTGTCAGGTGTATCGTGATTTTTATCCTCTCAGCATAGTCAAGCCGCTTAGCTCACTGCTTCAGGCAGCCCAGAAGGCCCCCAAGATTACCTGTAATTGCCATCCCGACTGTAGCCTGGGAACTTACCTGCTGGTCAGTCCTGACGGCCAGGCCTATCCCTTTCCTCTGGTTTTTGACATTGAAGGATTGTTCAATGAGATGAATTCATTGGCCAAGCGATTGGCCGTTAAACCCAGGATCAACTGGTTGGACAAGCTGGCCATATACCGTCTTTTCCGCCGGCACTTTCGCAAAGGGTCCTCCCCGCCTGACCTGAGTGTCCGTAAGTTTATCCAGGCCCTGATGGGAATGGTCGATAAAAGCAAAGGTCGAGGATTAGCCGGACAGACGACCTATCGAACGCTCATGGTTGCCGGCATGCACTTCCAGGACCGCTATAATTTTGATGTCGAGCGGGTCAAGCGTTGTGCAATACCTTACAGTACCTTCGAGGGTGTGTTTCCTTTCTGCACTTACAATTCCGGCCCGATGTATAGATCCTTCGTCGAGCAGATGCACTCTTGTACTCTGGAGGCTTATCAGAAGGCCAATGGGTTCCAAAGAGAAGAATAGTTTTTCGGGTGGCTGTCAGCGGGACAGTCGAAGTTATCAGGACTTCGCCTGCTCCCAGCGAGGTGAACCAGCCGGCGATAATGGCCGAAAGGGCCCCTCTGGCTCAGGACATTACATCGACTCCGAGTTCCATCTTCCGCTGGAAGATTTTGTCGGCTCACATCTTGGCAGAACCCTCTTAGACCTGCTCAGTAGAGACAGGCCTAATGGGGTATTGCTGGAACGAATGATTAGTTCCTATGCCGATCCCCAAATATCTCTGTCTGATAGAACACTCTTTTGGCCCATGCACACCCTGATTCGCCGGCTCAAGGGTTCTATGACCGACGAGTTTTTCCGTTGGAAGGTTGCCCAGCACAGTTCTACTGTTAGGGGCATAGTGGCCACAGCCCGGTCGGTGGCCCGGTTTGGTTTGACCTTGCCGCAGAAGTTCGTTGTGCCTCTGATTGTCGTCTGGAATTTTACCAACCAGTGCAACTTGCGCTGTTGCCATTGCTATCAGTCGTCCGCGAGCCGGCCGGATACAGATGAGCTTAGTTTGCCTGAGAAGCTCCGGATCGTGGACGAGTTGGGCAAGGCCTATGTGCCCATGATTGCCTTTGCCGGCGGCGAGCCGACCATCAGCCACGACTTGATACCTGTCTTAAAACGTTGTCAGCGTTATGGTATTCACACTACGGTGGCCACCAACGGGACCACTCTGAGCCTGGATCGTGTCCGGGCCCTGCGTGATGCTGGCGTTCGTTACCTGGAGATATCCTTGGACAGCACCGATCCGGCCAAGCACGACAGCTTTCGCGGCGTTGAGGGTATGTGGGCCCGGACCGTGCAGGGCATCAAGAATGTGGCCGACGTCGAGGATATAAGGGCTGGCTTGGCCATGTGTGTTCACCAGGGCAACTATGGCGAAGTCGAGGATATGATCGCTTTGGCCAAAGAGCTGGGAGCAACTTGTTTTGCTCATTTCAATTTTATCCCGGTCGGCCGAGGTAAAGATTACGCCGCTGGTGACCTGACGCCCGCTCAGCGGGAGCAGCTTCTGCGTCTGCTCAATGACCACATGCAGGAAGGGCAGATTGGGATTCTGAGCACAGCTCCTCAGTTTGGCCGAGTAGCTTTAGCGTTTACCCCTGTGGAAGGACGAATGTCGGCCAGTCATTGTGGTGGTGGCGGCGGCCGGTCAGCCCGGGTGGTGGCCAAGTACCTTGGTGGCTGCGGTGCCGGGCGAACTTATGTCTGCCTGGAGCCTAACGGCGATGTCACGCCCTGTGTTTATATGCCCAATCGCCCCTTTGGCAATATCCGCCGGAAACCCTTATTGGATCTGTTTCGCGACTCGCCTTACTGGGACGATCTGTGGAACCGCTCTGACCGTGACGGCCACTGTAAGATTTGCAAGTACAAACACTATTGCGGCGGATGCCGAGCCCGAGCCGACGCCTACTTCGGGTCCGTCAAGGCCAATGATCCGGGCTGCATCTTCAATCAGTCGGCCTGGGACAAGCTTGTAACCGGAGGCTTGGCTTGTCCTGAACACACTGCCAATCCAATCCGTCAGCGTCATGCTTTTGCTTGATTAGAAGTCGTCCCCAAACCCGCTTTCGTTGTGAGAACGTGCAATTTTGTTGGCTGGCAAAGAGCGAGAACGTAGGTATATTTGGAGAATATATTGAGTTCGAGCGATGCAGCCAGACGGCAAAAGGGCCGTTCGCAGCAGAAATTGGGGTCTGGGGATGCTTCTGGTTTATTCCCCCAGCTCGCTCAGCGAGTCGTCGGCAGTGAAGCTTATGTGTTTTCGCCAGTGCTCGTCGTCTCTTTGAGGGAAGTCGCTACGGTAGTGTACCCCACGGCTCTCTTTCCTGGCCAAGGCCGTTGCCGCCATGGTGCGAGCCACGGTGAGCATGTTCTGGCATTCCCAACCAGCCGGCTCATCGAAGACTTTATCCATTACATAACGGCTCCAGAACTCGATAATCTCGATAGCCTCGGACAGATATGTTGCTTCGCGTTCCATACCCACATTTCTCCACATAAGTGAGCGGAGCGAGTTACGTACGTCCGGTATGTCCAGTCGTGTTTTGTGGCTGGGTACTACTTCATTATGCAGGGGTAGCGGCAGGAGTCGGTTGTTGTTTTGTTGCAGGGATTTTCCCGCCTGTTCGCCTGCGATGCGGCCGAATACCAATCCCTCCAGCAGAGAGTTCGACCCCAGTCGGTTGGCTCCGTGTAGACCTGAGGAGGCCACTTCTCCGCAGGCGTAGAGATTTTTGAGTGAGGTCCGCGCCATTTCATCGACTACCACACCGCCGATCATGTAATGGGCACTCGGCCGAACCGGGATCAGGTCCTTTCCCGCAGATATATCAAATGATTTACACACAGCCGAGATTTGCGGAAACCTTTGGCGAAACTTTTTGGGACCTATATCTCGCACATCCAGGAAGACGTTTGTTTTTCCGATTTTGGCCATGTGTTGCAGGATTGCCCTGCTGACCACGTCGCGTGGTGCCAGTTCAGCCTTAGGGTGATAGTCCGGCATGAAACGCCGACCTTGATGATCAATGAGTTTGGCCCCTTCTCCCCGGACGGCCTCACTGACCAGGGTCCTGCTCGCCCCGGCTATGTAGAGGGTTGTCGGATGGAATTGGATCATTTCCATATCTGCCAGTCTGGCTCCTGCCCTGTAGGCCAGGGCGTATCCGTCGCCGGTAGCGCCGGGTGGATTGGTAGTCTCGCGATACATCTGGCCGAGCCCACCGCTGGCCAGGATAATTTGCTTGGCCCAGATGATTCCCAGGTCTTTTCCCGGCTGACTGATCAGGGCCCCTACGCACTTATCTTCGTGACTCAGCAGGTCAACCACGAAGGCTCCCTCCAACCAGCGGATACCCTTTTGTTTTTTTGCCCTTTTGGTTAGACATTGGGCCACTGCCTTTCCGGTGGCGTCTCCATGTCCGTGGACTATTCTGTTGGCGCTGTGGCCGCCTTCCCGAGCCAGGGCCAACTTTTTGCCGTCCCGATCGAGAGCCGCTCCCCAATCTGCCAGCTCTTTGATTAGTTCTGGGCCGCTGTGTACCACCAACGCTACTATTTTCACGTCGGATAGCCCACCGCCTGTAACCAGGGTGTCGTTGATGTGAGCGGCAAAGTCATCAGCCGGATCAAACACCGCCGCTATGCCGCCTTGGGCGTGCCAGGTGGCGGATTCTTCCACAGGGTTTTTGCAGACCAGCAACACCTGCCCGTAGGAGCTGGCTTCGATAGCTGCTCTCTGGCCGGCCACACCGGCTCCGATGACCAGACAGTCGGTAAAAACTTGCCCCAGTGTTCGAGCGTCAAAGGGCACCAGATAACGGCGAAATTCAGGTTGATATTTCATTTGACAGTCATTCTTTCTGCATAGTCTAATAGGGCAGCCTCAGGTACCTGTTCCGTAGCCAGAAGGCATTATACTGCCTGATCTTACTTCTACCAAGCCTTGGTCTGAACCCAACTAGTTCCGCCGTAACAATTGTTTTTGCTCTGCAGCCAAAATCTACTATAATACCCATGTCGAGAGAAGCGGAGTCAAAACCAACGGAAAACACGAATATTATCCCAGCTGGATAAAGGGAATTATATAGCCATGAATGACTGGTCGGAAGCCGAGGGACGTGTCGAGCGGGCCTATACTCTGTACGAGTTCGGCAAATGGGCCGAAGCTCTGCGCGAGCTCCGCGCAGCAGTCCAGATTAATCCCTACAATGCCGACTGGTACTACAACATGGGCCTGACCTTAGACGCCATGAACAAATACGACGAGGCTGTCACAGCCTACCAGCAGGCCCTGTCTCTGTGTCCTGACGACGTCGAGACCCTTACCTCCTTGGGTGTCGACTGTACTCAACTGCAGCAGTTCGACCGGGCTTTGGCTTATTTCGAACGCGCTCAGCAAATCGATCCGGATTTTGAGCCTTGCTACTGTTACAGGATCATTACCTATTGTCGTATGGAACAGCACGACCAGGCTGAGCAGATGTTCTACCTGGCACGGCAAATAAAGGACAAGTGTCCGGCTTGCTACTTCAATATTGGTGAGAGTTTGTTTACCCGTGGTCAATATGACCGGGCCATTGCCTGTTGGTCCCAGACTCTGGAGTTGGACCCGGATTATCCCCAGACCCATTCCAGGGTCGCTCAGACCTATTGGGCCAAGGGCGAATTGGCCACCGCGGCTGATTACTATCGGCTGGCCCTGCAGGACGATCCGGGCGACATCAACATGATGCTGGATTATGGCTCTATGCTCATGGAGGCCAGCCGGCTGGATAAGGCTGCGGAGAAGTTCAACTTTGTTTTGGAGCTTGACCCTCACAATCTTTCGGCCCGCTCCTATCTGGCCGATGCGGCTTTCTTGTCCAATCAGCCCAATCGGGCATTACGGGCATTGAATGAGATCATCGCCGACGATCCGGAATATCCGTTGGTTCATTTACGTTTGGCTAAATGTTATATAATGCTCGGTCAACCGCATTTAGCCCGGCAGCATTTCCTCGCCGAATACGCCGACTGCCCCACGGATCCACGAGTGCTATTGAACTTGGGAAATTCGCTTTTGGCTCTGCGTGCGCCGAAAGAAGCCGCTGTGTGTCTGGAACGGATATTGGATGTTTCGCCGGACAGTGCTTTCGCCCACCAGGCCTTGGGAAGAGCGTACTCGAAACTTGGTCTGCTGGAGAAATCCGCCTTTCACAGCCACCGAGCCCTGGAGTTGGATCCGAATCTATTAGTGGCTCACTGGAATTTGCTTTTGCTCGCTTGTCGGCGGTTTAAACTCGGTCGAGCTTTCCGGCATTTCTGGGCTGTTATGAGACTTGCTCTCAGTCGGAAATACCGGTCTGGATTTGTCCGACGTTTTTTTCAATAGTTAATGTCCGCCCGATAGCCGGCCTTCAGTTAGACGGCCACTTTGACAACCACCTTGTGAAACGCACCGTCGCCGACTCCCGGTGCATGGGCATCTTCGGGAAAGAAGATCACAAAATCACCAGGGCAGACCGTAATCCACGCGCTGGGAGCATCACTAAATAGCTCGGTATCAATTTCCGCGTCATAGTCGCCTTCGGAATTCTCACAGAGTTTGTGGTTTTTCCATCCCATATTATCACAGCCGGAGACCACGTATTGCACGTCGATATATTTGCGGTGCATTTCCAGCTTAGCTTCGCCTCGGGATTGCCTCGTTCCTTTGACTACCAAGGCATAAATATCATCCCCATTGATATCGTGTCTGCCGTCTGCTAGTTCATTTAGCCCTTTTTGTTGCAGAAAGGCGAAGGCCTGGGCAAATGGCGGATTGAGTTTTGCGTAAAGATCAGCCTGTTCGATTCGATCTAATATCATAGTACTCTCCTGGTTGATTCACATTCCCAGTTCTTCGATAATGGCTCGCCCACTGGATGTTCCAAGGCGGTCTGCTCCGGCATCTATCATAACCAGAGCCGTGGTTTTATCCTTAATTCCACCTGCAGCCTTGACTTTCATGCCGGCCGCGTGCTTGGCCAACAGAGTCACATCTTCGAGCGTTGCGCCACCGGATGGGTGTGTGCCCGTAGAGGTCTTTACGAAGTCCGCCCCGGCCTTAGCCGCCAGTCGGCAGGCAAGAATTTTTTCCTCCTTGCTTAGTACTGCTGTCTCCAGAATAACCTTCAAAATCTTTTTTGATGAGCTTTGATGAACGACCTCAGCTACGGCAGCTATATCATCCTGAACCAGCGAGTTCTCCCCTCCCCGCAGGGCCCCGATATTGGCTACCATGTCGATTTCGTCAGCCCCCTGGTCCAGCGCCCAGCGGGTCTGGTACACTTTCATTGCTGTGGGAATAGCGCCGCTGGGGAAAGCCACCACCGTGATGGTTTTCACTTTGCTGCCGATATCGTCCAATCGCTTTGCCGCCCGGCCCAGCCAAAACAGACTCACACAGACACCCCAAAAGCCGAACTGCACCGCTTCGTCGCACAGTCCGTCAATCTGGTTCGCGGTGGCTTCGGGTCTGAGTAACGTCGAATCGATCTTGGCTGCCAGATCAGCCGGGTTCATTTCGGTCATAGGGGTGTTCTCAAAAGGTTTAGTTTGCGGGATGATATTCCTGTAGTGATTTGACTGACCAATCCCCAGCCCTCAGTGCCCCGATGGCCTGGACCACTGCCCTGGCCCCGGTGACTGTGGCAATCAAGGGCACGTTATGCATAACAGTGGTGGCCCGAATCTTGCCTTCGTCCGTTAGAGGTCCTTTGCGTGTGGGGGTATTGATTACCAGATGTACCTCGTTGTTGATTATCAGGTCAATAATATTCGGCCGACCTTCAGCTATCTTACGGATGGAGTTCACTTCTACGCCGGCCTGGGCCAGATAGGCATGAGTACCGGGACTGGAAAAGACGCGAAAACCCATCTCGACGAGTTGCCTGGCCACCGGCACGATAGCTTCCTTGTCGTCGTTTCGCACACTCAAGAATACCGTGCCCTGCGTAGGAGGTGCCAAGCTGGCCGACATTTGAGCTTTGGCCAGAGCCAGCGGCAAGTTTTCATCTATCCCCATCACCTCTCCGGTGGAGCGCATCTCCGGGCCGAAGATAACATCCACGCCGGGGAATTTTTGGAAGGGAAAGATGCTTTGTTTTACCGCCACGTGTTTTTGTTTGGGAGGTTCGGAGATTCCCAGCTCATCCAGCGTCTTGCCGGCCATCACCTTGGCAGCCACTTTTGCCCAGGGCACATTTGTAGCCTTGGAGACAAACGGCACAGTCCGCGAAGCCCTGGGATTTACCTCCAACACAAAAACTTGCCCGTCTTTTACTGCGTATTGAACGTTCATCAATCCGCAAACACCCAGACGCTCTGCCAGGGCTACGGTCTGATGGCGAATTTCTGCAATGATAGAGTCCTCCAGCGAGTGCGGCGGCAATACGCAGGTGGAATCTCCGGAGTGGATACCAGCCTCTTCTATGTGCTCCATTACTCCGCAGATCACGCTGCGCTGCCCGTCGGCAACGGCATCGACATCCACCTCGATGGCTGCACCCAGGAACTGGTCGATCAACACCGGATGTTCTGGCGAAGCCCGCACCGCATGCACCATGTAGTATTCCAAGCCCTTATCGTCCGAGACAATCTCCATAGCCCGCCCGCCCAGGACGTAGCTCGGCCGAACTAGAACCGGATAGCCGATCTGGCGGGCGATTTTTAGAGCTTGTTTTGCATTAGTAGCTGTGCCGTTAACTGGCTGCCGCAGTCCCAGCTCTATAAGTATTTGCTGGAAGTGATAGCGGTCCTCTGCCAGGTTGATAGCTTCCACTGAAGTACCGATTATGGGCACTCCCGCTGTGGTCAGTCCCTGGGCTAACATTAGAGGCGTCTGCCCGCCGAACTGTACTATTACCCCATGGAGTTTAGAGCCGAACTTACGGCAGATATTCAAGACGTCTTCCAGGGTCAACGGCTCAAAGAACAGCAGGTCGGATGTATCGTAGTCTGTACTGACGGTCTCCGGGTTGGAGTTGATCATCACCGCTTCGAAGCCCAGTTCCTGCACGGCAAAGGCTGCATGTACGCAGCAATAGTCGAACTCTATACCTTGACCGACCCGGTTAGGCCCACCGCCTAGAATCACGATTTTTTTCTTGTTGCTGATACGGATTTCATCATCAACTACAGCCGTGCACTTTTCGCCCTCAATTTTTACCGCTGGGGTTTCATAGGTGGAGTAGTAATAAGGCGTATAGGCTTCGAACTCAGCGGCACAGGTATCGACCAGTTTATATACCGGTTCGATCCCCAATTCACCTCGGCGTTGGCGCAGTTCCTGCTCGGAAACCTCATACACGTGAGCCAATTGTTGATCGGAGTATCCCAACTGCTTAGCCTGAGCCAGCAGATTCCTGGGTACTTTGCCCAGATTGTCGTACTCCAGCAGCGACTGCTCGAAGTCCACCAGGTCTTTTATGTTCTGCAGGAACCACGGATCGATACCCGTTTGCTCGTGTACTTCATCGACGCTCATGCCGGCCTTGAGGGCGTAGCGCAGGTAATAGATTCGCCCCTGGGAGGGCACCGAGAGCTTACGGAGAAGTCTTTCCTGCTCGATAGGCCATTCGATTTTCTCGTCCCCGCGGGCGGGTTTGTTTCGCTGGGCTGCCAACCACTTATCGTTTTGATCGACTCCCAAGCCAAAGCGTTGCACCTCCATGGAGCGGATACCCTTTTGGAGCGCTTGCTTAAAGGTTCGCCCGATGCTCATGGCCTCACCCACGCTTTTCATCTGCGTGGTCAGGGTTTCGTCAGCATCGGGGAATTTCTCGAATGTCCAGCGGGGGATTTTTACCACGCAGTAATCGATGGTCGGCTCGAAGCAGGCCGGCGTCTGACGGGTAATGTCGTTGGGTATCTCATCCAGCGTATATCCCACAGCCAGCTTGGCTGCGATTTTAGCGATGGGGAATCCGGTAGCCTTGCTGGCCAGGGCCGAGCTCCGCGAGACCCGCGGGTTCATCTCGATGACTACCATTCGTCCGTTTTTCGGGTTTACCGCAAACTGGATGTTCGACCCGCCGGTTTCTACGCCTATCTCCCGGATGATAGCCATGGCCGCGTCGCGCATCCGCTGGTATTCCTTGTCTGTCAGCGTCTGAGCCGGCGCCACGGTAATCGAGTCGCCGGTATGCACCCCCATGGGATCGAAGTTCTCGATGGTGCAGACGATGACCACGTTATCGTTGCGGTCACGCATCACCTCCAGCTCGTACTCTTTCCATCCGATCAGCGATTCCTCGACGAGTATCTCGGAGATCATAGAGTACTGTAGCCCTCGGCCGGCTATTTCTCTAAGCTCATCGAGATTGTAGGCTATTCCCCCGCCGGTCCCACCCAGGGTAAAGCTAGGCCTGATGATGCAGGGCAAATGGATTTTCCTGACCACTTCGTCCAGGCTCTCGGCCAATAGGTCGGCAATAGCCTTGGTCCGTTGGATATCATAAGATTCCAGGGCCTTGGCGTCGATTGTTTTAGGTCGCGGCGGAACTTTGGCCCGCAGGATCAGTCCTTGGGGCAGTTCCAGGTTGATATCCCTCATGGCCTGGGCGAATTCTTCGCGGTCTTCAGCCTTGCGGATGGCCTTGACGGTAGCTCCGATCATTTCCACCCCGAATCGTTCCAGCACCCCGTTTTCAGCCACAGCCACAGCTGTATTTAGTCCCGTTTGCCCTCCGAGCGTTGGCAGCAGAGCATCCGGGCGTTCGCGTTCGATGATTTTAGCTATGCTTTCGGGGGTAATCGGCTCTATGTAGGTCCGGTCGGCAAATTCCGGATCGGTCATAATGGTGGCGGGATTGGAATTCACCAGAATGACCTGATAGCCCTCC
This sequence comes from Actinomycetota bacterium, assembly GCA_011682385.1. Classification (GTDB taxonomy): domain Bacteria; phylum Planctomycetota; class Phycisphaerae; order JAACET01; family JAACET01; genus JAACET01. The sequence continues at coordinate 24,684 of JAACET010000031.1, forward strand.
TGGCGCAGGGCCTTGCAGGCCTGAGTGCCGGAATAGTCGAACTCACAGCCCTGGCCGATAATGATTGGCCCCGAGCCGATGATCATGATTTTCTTGATATCTTCGCGTTTGGGCATATTTGCTAAGACAGGGACAGAGTCGACTACCTTAACTGCAATCTAAAATTTGGAGTAATCATACGGGTATTGCCGTACATTGCAAACCCTAAATATCAGATTGAGGCTGCTTGCCTGATTCTTGGCCTTATGATACACTTTCCGGGGTTGTTTTAGCTAGGAAGCAGATCTTGACTGAACATGTTCCGCCATCTTTGCCTGAAATTACCTCGGAAGAGTTCGAACAGCTCGTCCAGGACGCGGTCGATCCGCAGGTAGTCCAGGTCAAGCCTCCCGGTCCCCGGCTCATTTCTGATCTTGGCGGTCTGTTGACTCGTATCCAGGAACGCATCAAGCAGGAGCGAGTGGCCGGCACGCTGACCAGAGAGCATTGCCAGGCCAAGATGTTGGATTTTACCGGCTGCCACTTCGCAGCAGTCAATTATAGCGAAACAATCTCCTTGGCGGTCAAATTCAACACCGCCTGTTTCTGCAATGAGGTCAATTTTACCAAAGCCACTTTTCTGGGGCCTGTGGATTTCATCGACGCGGGATTTCTGGCCTCAACCAAATTTGTCGAAACACACTTTGGGGCGGATGCGATTTTTATCTCGGCCAAGTTTTCCGCCGAAGTCAGCTTCTTTGAGGCCAGGTTTAGCGGACGGGCCTACTTTTTCGAGGTGACTTTTGGAATTGATGTGAGTTTTATGTCCGTGGACTTTGATGGCGAGGCCGTTTTTTCAGACTCCAGTTTTTCCGGACGAGCGGACTTTTACTCCTGCAAATTCGCCAATGCCACTCTGTTCCGCCGGGCGAGTCTGGCCAAGGAAATCAGCTTTAGGTCGTCGCGTTTCTCCGATGTTTTGGATTTCCATACAGCTCATTGTGCTGATGTTTCTTTTTATCAGTGCCAGTTCATTGAGGCGGTCTATTTCGGATCTGCCTCCTGCGGGATCCTGCGAATAGACGCCTGTCGCTTAGAAAAAGTTTTTGATTGTCGCGACTCAACCCTCAAGGCCCTTTCGGTGGAGGGCGTATCCGGCTCTGGTGAGTTGCATCTGGATACTGCTCAATTGATAGTTACTCGTGGTAGGGGCCGCCTACTGGGCGAATCCGACCTGGCCCGGATGCCCCGGGCTGACCGGCGGGAAGTTTTGACCAGGCTTGCTCGCCAATATCAATACTTGCAGGATAATTTCGGCCGTATTACTGCTCCTGATGAGATAGAGGATTTCTGCGCTTACATGCACTTGGAGTACAAGCGCCGGGCCAAGCCCCATTGGTTCTTGCGGGCCTTCGATTGGTTTTTCTACAAATGGTTGACCGGCTACGGAGTACGGTTACGGCAGGTTTTTGCCAACGGGGCAATTATCATTGCGTTGTTTACCCTCATCTGGTGGTGGGCGGGCACTTATGGCTGTGTACTCGATAGTAATAATCAGCCGGTGGCCGATTGGGGTTTTGGCCGGGCTCTGTATTTCAGTTTGATTACCTTCACAACTATCGGCTACGGCGATCTTCACCCCGAGCATTGGGCTCGCTACCTAGCTGGTATCGAGGGGTTGCTGGGTGTGATTAGCGTGTCTTTGTTTGTGGTTTTATATAGTCGTAAGGTTATTCGTTAGTTTCATCGAAAGTTGGGAGGTACTTTTAGCAATGCCCGAATGTAAGGTAACTCAAAACAAGGCCAACTGCGCCTGTACATATCAATCATGCAGCAGGAAGGGGCTATGCTGCGAGTGCCTGCAATATCACTGGGGGATGGGTCAGTTGCCCGGCTGTCTATTTCCGGCAGATGTGGAAAAGACCTACGACCGCAGCGTCGCCAAATTCATTGCTACATACCAAGAGCGCGGCCCGTGGTGGTAGGTTCCTTTGGCGGGGCCGTGGAAATTACTTACCGGACCATTCAGCTCACTTATTGTTCATTAGAATCTTGTCCTTGAACGGCAAAATACAGGCTAATTGATTTACCCGCTTCTAGCCAGATAAAGCTCGTCTCTGTGCGAGCCGATGATACCCAGTAGAAGGCCTAAGCCGTGCAGTGGCAGTACTTTGATTGCGGCAAAATCGCTTCAATCGACACAGGCCGCAAATTAGCGCAGGCTCCAGTCTTCTTGAACGGAGATCCATAGGTCATCCGGAGGGCCGATTGTGGTCTGATTGACGGAGTAAATTCATAGCATGATGTTAGCGCATTTCTCCTCATACTTTGCCGGGAAGGATAAAAGATGAGTCGTAAACGCGTACTTATCGCCGACGACGAAACAGCTATCCTCAGTGTGCTTTCTTATAAGCTCAGCAGTGCGGGCCTGGACGTGATAACCGCTAGTGATGGTCTTCAAGCCTTGGAGTTGGCCAAGTCTGAACACCCCGATTTGATGATCATGGATTTCCAGATGCCTGGTTTGACCGGCTTGGAGGTATGCTTACAGTTGCGTGCAGACCCGGCCACATCCAACATTAAGGCTATCATGTTAACCGCATGTGGGATGGACGTCGATCAAGCCGATCTTGAGCGGGCAGATATTGCTCTGCTCATGCCCAAGCCGTTCAGTCCTAGAGAAGTCCTCTCTCGTGCCCAGGACTTGTTGAATACTCCATGTGTGGGCCAACTTTCTCACTGAAAGATTCATAGAAAACCAGGCTAAAATGACCATGGTCAAGCAGGCGTATCAATCCCGGTGGGCAGCTCGGCTGGATTTTCCCAGCCTGCAAAGTCGTCTGGCCTGTCTGGGTATAGAGTCCTGTTTTTACCATGACGGCGATGACTGTGTCACAGCCTTGTCCCCCAAGGCTCTGTTTTGTCGGCGGATGTGTCAGGCCAAGCGGCACTGCCAATCCTTTTTGACCAAGTTGGCCAAAGACTCTATCGAAGATCCGGCTGTAACCCATCGTTCCTGTTTACCCGGCGCATTTACGGTTGTTGCTCCGCTTTGTAAGTCGGATCACGACACTTCGGTCGTGCTGGGATGTTTCTTGACCGACTCGCTCGGTCCATCGGAAGAGTTACTACGGGTAGCCGGCCGACTTGAACTGGACCACACCGCCCTGCTTTCTTCTGTTGTCGCCCAGGTTCGTCATCAGCCGGAAGACCTTGACTTGTTGGTTGAGTTGTTGGCTGACATTGCCGAGGATTTCCGTCTTCGTCGCGCCGAGCAGCTCGATCAGGTTGACTCGCTTACCCGCAGTCTGGCCGACACCTACGAAGAATTGAGTTTCATATACAAGCTCAACAACGCCATGAACGTTACCGCCAACCCCAGAGAGTACTTCCAACAGGTTGCCGCGGATTTCCGTGAGCTCTTAGCCGTCAAGGCGGTCCTGGTGGTGATTTTTCCGGAGGCTCTGTCCTCCGGCCAGCAGCAGAACAGCATTATTCATTCCGGAGTGTTGGCCAAGTCGGCCGAGCGGATAGTAGAGACTATCCATAGTCGGATATTGCCCAAGGACCGCTGCGCAGTGCGCACGGACATGACCCATTGTCCGACCTATTCCGCCACTGTGGACGGACTTGGCCATATACTCTTGGCCCCGATTATACGCAACGAACGTCCGCTCGGAATGATTGCAGCGATGGAGCCGCTGGATGGACGCCGTTTCGATAACATTGACTGCACCAGGTTGTCGTCGGTGGCCAATAGTGCCGCGGTTTTTTTGGAGAACTTTCGGCTCTACGGCGGAATGCACCAGTTGTTTTTGGGTTCTCTGCGCGCTCTCACCAGCAGCATAGACGCCAAGGACCCGTATACCTCCGGCCATTCTGAGCGGGTCGCTCTGATAAGTAAGAGACTCATTGAGTTACAGGGTCTGCCTGCGTCGGAAGCCGACAGAGTGTACCTCTGCGGACTCCTGCACGATATTGGCAAGATCGGTGTCCCGGAAGCCGTTCTGCGCAAGCCGAGTCGCCTGACGCCGTACGAGTTTGAATTGATAACCCACCATTCTTCCATTGGGGCCAAGATTATCAGCGGCATTGGAGAGATGGAGGATTTGGTGCCTGCCGTGCTTCACCACCATGAGCGGATGGATGGCCGAGGCTATCCCGATTCCCTCCGGGATGAGCAGATTCCCTTTCGGGCCCGGGTTCTCTGCGTGGCGGACAGCCTGGACGCCATGACTTCGGATCGTCCCTACCGCAAGGCTCTACCGATCAGGTTGGCCGAAGTGGAGATCTTCCGTGGTTCCGGCACCCAATTCGATCCCGCTCTGGTGGAACTCATTCCCAAGTTGAACCTTTCTGAATACCTCGCCGAGTTGAAAGCCAACGGAACCTCCTATGTTCCCGACAACATTTACGAGCCCATTAACTCACTGGCCGGTAAGCTGGCTGGGGCCTGAATACTGGATTATCCCCCGAAATCAGGTATAATCGGCGAAGATGTCTCGTGGCGACCATGCTTGCGCAGAAGCTCTCTGTGCTGAGGCGATTGCTGCGAATGGTTTCCGGACGGATAACAGTTGACCTGTGCCGTATTGAAGGAGTGGCTGTTGAGGGTGAGGATCAAGGCAGACTGGGACAGCTATCTGCATGAAATCCGTACGCGCCAGTTTAACGCGGTGTTCGACCGTTGTCCGCAGGGGGCCTTTGCGCACGTCCTGGAACTGGGCGCCGGTGATGGCTTCCTAAGCACACTTTTGGCCGACTACTGCGTTGACTTGATTTCCACTGATCTGAACGATCGCAGGCTCTCTCGGCAGGATTGCGGAGGCATCAGCTACCAAATCTGCGATGCCGAGGCCCTCGGCCAGCGCTTCGAGGAGAAATCATTTGACCTGATTTTTTCCTCCAATTTACTTGAGCACCTTCCAGACGTTGACCGGGCTCTGTGTGGTATCCACCGCGTGTTGAAAGACGACGGTATTACCATTCATCTGTTGCCGAATCGGAATTGGAAGCTGGTTACGGTGTTACTGCATATTCCTAACAAGATGGCCAAGTTTATTGACCGGGTTCTGTCCGGACGGATATTTCAAATTAGCCGGGTCCGCAAGCCTCACCGACAGCCGTCTACCCGTAACAACCCGAAACTTGGACCAAAGCGCAGACGGCGGTTTTTCCTTGCCAAATTGCTGCTGCCGCGGATACACGGTGTCGCGGGTAATACTCTCTCGGAGTTCATTGCTTTTGGCAAGACCCGCTGGATTAGACAGTTTGGCAGGTGTGGATTTAAGATTTTGGACGTCAGGAGCTTGGGTTTTAGTTCCGGCTATGGCTTCGGCTGCAACAGGCTCAGGAAACTGATGGAACGGCTGGACATCCATACATCCTGTGCGTACATTGCCTGCAAAGCCGGCAGAGAGTCTAATTACGCTGAGTATTTTCAACCGTGAACTCGGAACCCTCCTGTTCTTGGTTAGGTGATTATAAGACGATCGATAAAAGTGAGGTGCTGAGGTGGTTCGTCTTCCCTGGCGAAAAAAACGCAAGCGACTTCCCAAGGACTTCGATGAGTTGAGTACTCGCATCTATAGGGCTGTCGAGAAGTTTACAATGACCAGCCCCGAAAGGGTGCTCAGCACTATTGAGACGACAAAGTACATAGTGAAGTACGGCATCGAAGGTGCTATCGTCGAATGTGGCGTCTGGAAAGGAGGCTCTGCTATGGCAATGGCGCTGACTCTTAATGAATTGGGCCACAATCAACGAGATATATATCTCTATGACACTTTTTCCGGCATGAATGCTCCTACAGAAGCAGATGTCACATATAAAGGAGTACAGGCTCATAAACAGTTCTCGGAAGAGAGAATTTCTGCCGACTCTTCAGACTGGTGTTTATCGCCAATCGAGGAAGTTAAGAAGAATGTTTATAGCACAGGCTATCCAAGTGATAGATTTCATTTTGTTGAAGGAAAAGTGGAAGATACCATATCTGAACAGGCTCCCGAAAGAATCGCCCTGTTAAGGCTTGATACGGATTGGTATGAATCCACGAAGCATGAGTTGACACATTTGTTCCCGCGTGTTTCACCAATGGGGGTCATTATTATTGACGATTACGGCTATTGGCAAGGTGCTCGACAAGCCGTGGATGAGTATATTTCGGAAAATGATTTACGTCTTTTCCTGCACCGGATTGACTACACAGGGCGTTTGGTAATAAAGATGCCCTGATATGATCAACTACTCCCAATGGAGGAGACGGAACGGCATGATGGGATTGTGGAGAATTCATAAACTGATGAATCCGTTTCCGCGCGTAGCACGATTCACTGTGGAGGTGCGGGATTTCGGCTGTCTTAAGACGGCATTGGGATGGACTCAAGATCCGGTTCTGGACGAACCGTATTTGTTTGAATATGCCGGTCGTTCGGACATTAATGAACGACGGCTGCGAGATGCTGAAGTGATTGCGGGGGCCTGCTGTAACGGCAATCCCGAGATCCTTCTTGAAATTGGTACCGCGGCGGGACAGACCACTGCTATCATGGCCATGAATGCGCCGAAAGCGGCCGTCTATACCGTCAATATTCCTCCTGAGCACATTAGACAAGGCGGTAAATTAGTGACCTATGCTCCCAAGTTGGATGAAATCGGCAGTTATTATCGCAGCAGGGAGTGTCCTAATATCCACCAAATCCTGGCCAATACAGCCGATTGGGAACCTGATTTCGGCCCAATTGACGTTAGCTTTATCGACGGCTGTCATGATGCAAAGTTCGTGTTCAATGACACAGCGATGATCCTCAGATATTGTCGTCCGGGCAGTATCCTGATTTGGCATGATTTCTGCCCTGGATTGGCCCTGACTAGTGTCCAAAAAGCCAATGTCTGTGCGGGCATTGAGAAGCTTTTCAGGAAACGCATTCTCCGAGGCCCCATCTATCATCTGCGGGATTCCTGGGTTGGTCTGATGGTTGTTGACCAGAGATATGCTGGAATGGGTATCCAGGCTCGGGGCCGGTAATCTGTATCCCTCGATCACAGGAAGAATCCCGCTATGCGAATTCTGTTTGTGCACACAGGAACCAGCCAACGGGAACGGCAATGGCACGAGGATGTAGCTTCTGCCGCACCCCAGCCGTTGGAGGTTCGATGTTTTGTTCTGACGTTTGCCGGGTTTAAGAGCAAGGTGCATTGGAATGATCTGCATTTGGCATGGCGATCTCGCCACCCTGCGCTGGTGCAGGCTTATACAGCATTGAAGCGGGCTGCTGAAGAAGCGGATGTATTGCTGTTTTATAATGGACGGAACATCCATCCGGACTTTCTCCGATATCTCCCAACGTTCAACGTCTTCTGTTGTTTTGATGATCCGGAGAGTAGTCTCGTCTTGAGCCGGCCCGTCGCCGCGGCCTTTGATGCTGTCTTCTATGGAAACGTGGCTTCTCGTTTGCAGTACGAACACTGGGGATGTCGAAAGCTGGCCCATCTGCCCATCTTCACAGCTCCGAGTGACGTCCCGTCACTGCAAGATAGACAGTCGGTTATATCCAGGCCTCGTGACAACGATATTGTTCTCTGTTGCGGCTTGAGCAACTGGCGTAAAGAACGACTTAGGAAGTTGGTGGCCACATTCCCACAGGCCAGATGCTTTGGCCGCAAATGGCCTGGTGGGTTCGTACCCAAAGATCAGCTTCTTGATATCTATGGGCGCAGCCGAATCGGCTGGAACGTCCATAAAACAACGGGGCCGATAAACCAACGTTTGTTCGCTCTGCCGGCCTGGAATATCCTTCAAATCTGTGACAACAAGACCGGTCTGGCCGAGGTCTTCGAACTGGGTAGTGAAGTGATTGGCTTCGATACAGTTGATGAAGCGATCGACGCCACGAACTATTTCCTCAAACATGAGGACCAACGTCGTGCTATTGCAGCCCGGGCATTCGATCGCTATTGGCGCCAATACCATGCCGGGGCTATCTGGCAGACTATGGCACAGCAGATTCATACGTGGCGTGAGAGTCAGAAGCAGGCTTCGGATAAGAAGACCGGCTGGTCTGAAGAGGGCATCGAGAAACCAAGTCGTTCGACCTTACCCTATTACATGCGTTCAATTCCGCGACAGATGCGTAGTATCGCCCAGAAGTGCGGGAAATCACTGGTCAAACGTTTCGGCCCACGGCTTTGGCCTGTGGACGAACGGTTCTATCTCTCGGAATCCGTTTCTTATCGTCCTGGGAAAACACCACGGCTGGCGCGAGGACGTTTTATGTCCCACACCAAAAATGGCCCTGATCGTAAGATTCGACGCGAAGCTCTTTGCTGGGCAGCCACGGCGTTGATAGGCAAGGCCTGCACTGTGCTGGCCTCTGGTGGTGATATGGCCAATACCTTTTGCAGATATGCCCTGGTCGATCCAAAAAGGCATATCAAGCGGCTCCAACATACACACGATTTGCCCCAGTTCCCGTCAGCGGATCTACGGTCCGACCGAATTCAATGGATTCCGGAGCAAATACTGCAAGAAGAGTCCCAGGATTTGGCCGTGAATTTTGTTTGGGAATCTGGCACGGTTCAGGATTGCCTTGATAGGGGCCTGTCCATTAGGACGCTGGCGGCGCGTTCGCTGTGGGGATTCTGTGCAGAGGAAATCACGGCACTGGGAGGAACAGATACTCTGTACGCTAAGCTTGTCGCGCAATTTGAAACGGTGTCCCTTTATTGGCTCCCCGATCCGGTTGTACCTTGGGTTCAACCGCTGTCAGGTCCGCTTTCAGGACTGTCCATACTTGCTGAAGGCCGAAATCCGGTATAGCTGTCCTGTCTCAGAGGCTTTTGCTTTGAGGTGCTCTCATGCGAAGAACGTCTTCAAAGAGAGTAATGTATTGTCTGGTGATTTTCTCCCACGAGTTCTCCAGGGCGAACTGTTTGGCGTGCTTGCCGAGTTGGGCCATATCTGAGTTGAGTATCCTGTCGAGTGCTTCGGCCAGCTGTTTCGGATCGTCAGGAGCTGCCAGGACACCATTTAGACCATCGGTGACGATTTCCTCAATGCCGGGAGCGAATGTTCCAAGGACGCACTTGCCATAACTCATGGCCTCCAGAACAGAGTTGGGCATTCCTTCCCCTTCTCGTGAAGGGTGAGCAAGGAATTGGCAGTTTGCCAGAAGCCAGGCCTTCTCGTATCCCGATACCTCACCAACAAAGCAGACGTGGCCGTCTAATCTGCTGTCGGATACTTGTTTTTGGAGCGCATCGTGTTGTTGTCCTTTCCCAGCGATTACCAGCAGCGGTGTATCCTTGCCGTTGGCTTGGACAATTCGAATTGCTTCAATGATCAGGTCTATACCCTTGAAGCGGCGCAGACGTGTCATGGTTAGCATAAATGGCTCACCGGCCAGCTGCGCCAAGGCTTGCGGTGCCGGTTCGCCTATAGGATTCTCCGTAGGGGCATCAATCCCATTCAGTATCAGGTTTGCTTTTTTGAGGCCCCCAGTTAGATTTTCAACCCGCCTGCTCAGATGTCTGTTGAGCGTAGTTACTGCGTCGGCCTGTTTGAGTGCCCGCTGGATGCGTCTCTTGGGCAGCCACCTCGCCAAGTATCGACTTCGGTCACTGATGTCACCGCCTCGGCTCGAAATAATCACGGGGATGTTCAGCTTAGCTCCGACCCGAACAGCGGTATGTCCTTGGGGATAGGCCTGGTAGGCCCACAACAGATCAAACTGATACTGACGGTGATAACGGCTGAGCGATATAGATACACTCCATGGCCACCAAGTCGTTGATCGTGGACGGGGGTAGAAATGGATCGGATAGGGGCGATCAATATCTCTAAGCTCCTCGCCTAGAGCCTGGGTGACGACCACGGGCTCGTGCCCCCATTCATTGAGAATGCAGGCCATTCTGTCTGCAGCCTTTTCCAAACCACCCACCTGAGGAAGAAAGCTAGGGAGGAACAAGCATATTCTCATTTCTTCTCCAACCAGAGTCCAAGCAGCAGTATCAGCCAAAGCCGCTTGCCGTGATTGACGTGTTTCTGTTCGTGTTGATACATCCAGTTATTTACTGTTTCTCGGTTTAGATATTGCCAGATCGGGTGGTTCACGCTGCCCACCATATCGCGTATGTGGGTGTTGTAATGGTATCTGGTCCAATCAGCCACCGGAACACTAAAGCCCTGCTTATGCCGATTAAGTAATCCTTCTGGAAGGTATCTAGACGCCACTTTCTTTAGCAGGTACTTCCCTATGCGTTTTCTGAACTTCAGTTCCGGCGGGAGTGTTGCCGCGAATTCCATGAGCTCGTGATCCAGCAGGGGAGCCCTCACCTCAAGGCCGAAAGCCATGCTGGCTATATCTGTCTTGACCAGTAGATCGTTGGCAAAGTAACCGGCGTAATGAATGGCCAGCAATTGGTTAAGAGGGTAGGTCTTAAAATCCACTTCGTCCAGGAGCGATAGCTGGTAGTCATGCCGAAGCAGCTCTACTTGGCTAAAAAAGTCATTTTGGTACAGCATGGATCGGTCGTATTCACGCACATAACGCTCATGGATTAACGAACGGTTAAGCGGACTGGCAAATGCACTGAGCCTTTTAAAGAACTTAGCCCAGGCGCGGTTTTGGCACTTCCCACGACGTAATTGCCCGATGGCCCGGCCCAGTTGATAACGTTTTCTCATGGCCGAGCCGAAAAGTCGGTCACGCATACGTAGCCTGAAGAAGGAATACCCCGCTAACAGTTCATCACCGCCATCTCCACTCAGTACTACCTTGACATTCTGGCCCGCATATTTGCAGACCATTAGTGTGGGCAAGGCCGAACTATCACCGTAAGGTTCGCCGTACTGTTCGATTGCTCTGTCAAGATAACCTTCAGAATCCTGCATGGAGAGTTCATAGCAGTGGTGGTCTGTGCCGTAGCGTTCAGCCACCTGACGGGCATACTCCCGTTCGTCGTATTGTTTTTCCTTGAAGCCGATTGTGAAGGTCATGATTTTTGACGGTGCTTCTTGAGCAGCGATAGCTGTTACCAGCCCTGAGTCCACGCCCCCGCTCAGCAGGCAGCCGACAGGGACGTCAGCTCGAAGCCGATATCGCACTGCCTGGCGTATTTTCTGTTCCAGTATGTTCGCGGCATCTCTTTCGGAGATAGTCGATTGCCCTCTCGGAGCAAATTGCAACTTCCAGTAGCGACGGACACTCAGTTGTTCACCGTCCCATACCGCATAGTGGGCCGCCGGGAGCTTGAACACATTACGGTTTATCGTGTAAGGGGCGGGGATGAACTGATATCCCAAAAACAGATCGATGGCTTTGGGTTCCAGTTGCGGCTCCGTCAGGCACTGCCTCAATGCCCTCAGTTCCGAGGCGAAGGTAAAGCCTTGGCCGTCGGATGTATAAACGAGAGGCTTCTGTCCAAAACGATCTCGTGCCAGCCAGAGCTTGTTATCGTGGTCATCCCAAATAGCAAAAGCATACATGCCCCGCAGCAATCCAAGACACTCGACCCCCATCTTGCGCCACAGTAGAAGCAAGACCTCCGTATCTGAGGTGGTCCGAAATTTCTCGTTTGGGAGCCGTTCTTTCCGCAACTCCACGTAGTTGTATATTTCGCCGTTATAGACAATCGTAAAGCGTCCCGTTGGGTCGGTCATAGGCTGGTTGGCCCGCTCGTCCAGATCGAGGATCGACAGACGTGTGTGTCCTAGAATGCAGTTTCGCCCGTTGGTCCATTGCCCTCTTGCATCCGGGCCACGGTGCCGTAGATGAGCCAAGGGCAGTGTGTTGATATGATTTCTGCCGACTTTTCCTATGATTCCGCACATGGGGCTATCCTTCAGACGCTACAGGGTTCTCGTTTTGTTGGGCGTCAAGACTGATAGACTTCGAGCAGCTCGTCCACGTGACGTTCCATGCTCAGTTTTTCAACTATTTGCAGACAGTTTTGGGATAACTCGCCCCGCCGACCCGCATCGCATAGACTGTCC
>JAACET010000120.1 GCA_011682385.1 Actinomycetota bacterium
CGGCAGCAGAGATTAATTGAGACCAACAGGAAGGGAGGAACGCGTGTTAAGGCGTTTTCTGTCAAGGCTTTCGAAGAACCTATCGGCTGGCAGTTGGAGGAGCAGGAGTGCAGCTTTGAGGAACTGATACGGGCCAGGGCCATACTGGAAAGCGGCGCAGCGGGCGAGGCCGCCATGGTCAGGACCGCCCGGGACCTATTGAGGATACTGGACGCGATAGAGCAGATGGAAGCAGCCGAAGCGGATTCACCGGAACACCACAAGGCGGACGCACAGTTTCATCTGGCTATCCTTCAGGCAACCAACAACCAGGCCTTGCTTATATTCGGCAAGCTGATCGCCGGGCAGTTCAATCGTAAGATGGCCATAGAAAGGCTCAAATCGCCAAGTGTTTGGAAGAGAAGCATCGCGGAGCATCGGGCTATCTTCCAGTTCATTGAGCAAGGCGATTTGGCCTCGGCCAAGAAGGAGATGTTTGACCATATTCTCAGGCAGCGGCGGAGTCGTAACAGTTCCGGGAATTCCTCCAAGCGTTCGTAGCGCCTAGGAGAGGATTACGAATGAGAATAGTACAAAGGATGTTATGTCGTTCGGAACAATTGCATGTGTAGCAACGCTGGATAAATCCGGTACGGAAGAAATGAATAGCAGAGAACGAGTTCGACGCGCGGTTTGTTTCGAATCCCCCGACAGGATTCCTATATTCCATGGGGTCCTTCCAGGCGCGTTTCGGCGGCACGGCCAGGCCCTGGAAGACCTGCTAACAAAACATCCGGACGATTGCGGCCAGCGATGGGTAGCACGATCGACGGAGGCGAAACTGGATAAAAATGGAAGCTTCGAGGAGTTTACGGACGAATGGGGCTCCAGATGGCGACGACACAAAGGCATGTCTACGGGCGAGGTGGTCAGCCCGGCCATCGGTGATTGGGGTGCCTGGAATAACTACAGGATGCCGCCTCCGCCAACAGAACATATTGAAGAAACGCAACGCAAAATCAAGCAGTCGGGTCATCAGTTTTTCGCCTTTAGCGATGCTATCTATCTGTTCGAACGGATGCAGTTCCTGCGCGGTAGCGAAAATCTTTTTATCGATATTGCAGAGAACCGTCAGGAACTTTACCACCTTGCTGATAGTTTGGTGGATTGGTCTATAGAGACACTTACTCGTTATATCGATGCGGGTGTCGATGCTATCCTTTTTGGCGACGACTGGGGCAATCAGTCTTCCCTGCTAATTAACCCAGGCTTTTGGAGGGAGTTTTTCAAGCCTCGCTACAGAAGAATGTTTGAGGCAGTGAAGGAAAGAAACGCCTTCGTCTACTTCCACACCGACGGCTGGACATGGGATATACTCGAAGATCTGATTGAGTTGGGTGTGGATATACTCAATCCCCAGCACCATCTTATGGGGACGCGGGAAGTAGGACGTCGTTTTGGCGGGCGTGTGTGTGTCCGATCGGATTTGGATCGGCAACACATTCTGCCCTTCGGCACGCCCGAGCAGGTTACTGAGCATGTCAGGGAAACGATTATGGCCTTCGGGCAACATGACGGAGGCTTGATACTTCACGGCGAGATCGCAGAGGACGTTCCCTGGCAGAACATTGAGGCCATGTATCAAGCCTATGAAAAGTACGGATGCTATCCGTGTTGTGTTCAAGAATCGCTTGGATAGACAATTAGGAGGAACAGAGATGATAGAGGAATTCCGCGTCTATGAATTGTATCCGGGCAAGCTGGAAGCCTTCAAAGAACGGTTTGAGAAATACAGCAAGCCGATCTTCGCCCGGCACGGCATTGAGCTGCTGGGGTTCTGGGAGGTCGGCGAGTACCCTAAAGACGCCAAACCCCAGGTAAGCGAGGGCGGAACAGTCAAGCCGGCTGTCGGGAGCAAGTTCGGCATCGATCGGTTCGCCTATATGGTGAGGTTTAAGAGTCTCGAACAGCGCGATGCTGCCTGGCAGGCCTTCGTTAAGGATGACGAATGGCTGGCTCGTCGGGCCGAAAGTGAAGTGGACGGGGCGCTGGTCGCTTCCGAGCACACCACGCTGCTGTTGCCCGTACAGGAATAAGCAATATGCACTACAGAACTTTGGGCAGAACCGGTTTGAAAGTCAGCGTTCTTGGTATGGGCGGCGGTACCGCTATGGGCAAGTGTGGGGCTATATTGGCCAACGGGACCGCCAAATCACCCGATGGCAAGGCCGTGAAGTACTATCGCAACATCCCTTTTTATGACGTGGCGGCCGAAGGTTTCGCTCGTGTTATGCAGGAGGCTGCTAAGCTTGGAGTCAACTTCCTGGATACCGCGCCATCTTATGGCGACAGTGAAGCAGTTTTTGGACATTACCTCAAACACCCCGACAATCGCAAAAAATGGCTGGTGTCCACCAAGGCAGGAGTCTGCGGCAGTTGGGGAACTGGTGAGTCCTTGTCTAAACAAGAGGTCTTTGGTCAATTCGAGAACAGCCTGCAGCGACTGCAAATAGACAAGATCGACCTTTTTCTGATCCACAGCATCGACCAATATGGCAAAGGCGAACAGGCCGTCCAGCGGATTCTTGAGCCAGGGGGCCTCGTCGATGCCCTCAGGGAGCTCAGGCAAGCGGGTAAGATAGGTTTTTTCGGAGCCAGCGGGCAACTGCCGGAATTGATTCCGGCGATAAAAACCGATGTCTTTGACGTCATCTTGACCTACAATACTTACAATCTACTGCTCAGCGATGCGGCTGACGAACTGTTTCCTCTGGCTCGCAAGAAGAATGTCGGAATCATCCTTGGCGGCGTTTACTATCAAGGACTTCTGACGGGCAACACCGATTTCTTCGTCCGCAACCGAAAATTCTTCTACGAGGACAATGACCCGGCCTCTACCCACACGCAGGAGATAATCGCCAGGATCGAGCGACTCATGGCCCTCGTCGGTGGGGACGCACGGAGGCTACGGCAATTGGCTGTTCGCTTTGCGATGTCCGAACCAACCATCTCGACGATCGTGCTGGGAATGAAATCGATTCAGGAAGTACAAGAGAATGTCGAAGCTGCTAACAAAGGCCCGCTGACCGCTGAAGAGCTCGAGGAGCTCAGGAAAATCATGGGCGCTGGGCCGCAGGTATCCTGGAAAGACGCATGACGGTTTTTCACGTCGACAATCAGGGCCACCGCAAGCCAGCTGAGGTTCCGGGCATTTACGTGAGCCTTCTGGCAGACGTCAGCTTGCCCTTGAGACCTGGACAAGGGCAGATATGCGTGCATCATCAAAAGCTCATGATCGAACCGGGCACGGAAGATCGATACCATGTTCACAAGCAAACCTGGGAGATATTCACGGTGGAAGCCGGCCAGGTCGAAGCCTTGGTCGACGGCAAGACTGTTTTTTTGGACAGAGGAGACGTTTTTCTTGCCAGACCGGGCGTCGCTCACCGGTTTGCCAATCGAACCACCGAGACTGTAACCATCACGGAGACGCGCATCGACGTTGATCCGGCAGACCGGCATCCAGCCGCGGTGTAGCCAATGCAGAATAGGCCAAGGAAAATGAATGAAGCATCTTCAAAATCCGACGATCAGTTAGCCCGGATATGTGCCCAGACCCGCGCTAATATCCTTCGGATGTGCCACAAGGAGGGAATGTCGCACGTGGGATCAGCCTTCTCTATGGTGGAGATACTTGTGGCCTTGTACTTCAGGGTCATGAGGATCGACCCTGCAGATCCCAAGTCCCCAGAGCGTGACATCTTTATTCTCAGCAAGGGACACTCCTGCGCCGGCCTTTATAATGTGCTAGCTCAGGCTGGTTTTTTCCCACAGGGTCGGCTGGGTGAGTACTGTAAATTCAAGAAGGGAATGGGTGGGCACCCCGACCTGCATATGCTGCCGGGCGTCGAAGTATGTTCAGGATCTCTCGGTCATGGATTACCTTTGGCTATAGGTATGGCCATAGCTGCCAAGCGGGATGGACGGGATAAGAGGATATTCGTATTGATGGGCGACGGCGAATTAGACGAAGGCACCGTCTGGGAAGCTGCCATGGCCGCAGCTCACTACAAGCTCGATAATTTGATCGCCATAGTTGATCGCAACGGACTGCAGGCGGACAGCAGGACGGAAGTGGCCATGTCCCTGGAACCGTTGGATGCGAAATGGCTCAGCTTCGGTTGGAACGTGGAAACGGTTGACGGACACGATCTTGGCCGATTGGTCGAGGTGCTTCGGAAGATGCGTCAAACGCCTTGCCCCGATAAGCCCGGACTGGTAATTGCCAAGACCGTCAAAGGCAAGGGTGTCTCATTTATGGAAGATCAACAAGCGTGGCATTTCAACAAGCCCACGGCAGAAGATCTAAGTAAAGGCCTTGAGGAGCTGGGCTGTCAATAGCCTAAGGAAACAACAGCGGTGCAGTATACAGGCAAGATAAACACCGATCCGACCGTCATGGGCTCGATGAGAGATGCCTTCTGCGAGGCCCTGCTCGAGGCCGGTAGTACCTCTCCGGACGTATTTGTGCTGACGGCAGACCAGGGAAAGTCCGTTAAACCCTTTGCTAAGGCTTATCCGGACAGATTCGCCGACGTCGGTATTGCCGAGGCGAATATGGTCGGTATTGCCGCGGGACTGGCCCTGAGCGGCAAGAAACCGTTCATAACGACCATTGCAGCGATTCTGATGCTGCGTGCCTGCGAGCAAATCAAAGACGATGTGTGCTATCAGAATGTCCCGGTGAAGATCGTCGGTCACGGCGGAGGTCTTAGCTATGGCGTTCTGGGTCCGACGCACCACTCCGTGGAGGATGTGGGTATCGCCAGGTCGATCCCGAATATGACCGTGGTCGTTCCAGCCGACGCACGAGAAGCCAAGAAGGCGGTAATCGCAGCCATTGATTATCCCTCGCCGATCTATATCAGGATAGGAACCGGAAACGAACAACAGATCTATGCGGATGATTACGACTTCAGGATAGAAGAGCCTGTGATTCTCAGACCCTCCGAGCAAGTATGCATTATGGCCAACAGCCACGTTCTCACCGAGGCGATCAAGGCCAGTCAGATGCTCGCCGAAAAGGGTGTTCAGGCGGGCGTTGTCAACGTCCACACGGTCAAGCCCATGTCGAAGCAGAGCATTATAGCAGCCGCGGGCAAGGCGAGAATCATCGTCACCCTGGAGGAGCACAACATTCTCTGCGGACTGGGTAGCGCAGTAGCGGAGGTCCTCTCTGAAGAAGTGGGCTACAGAATAATCCGCCTTGGGGTGCCGGATTGTTTTGCGCCGATCGGTTCAAGAGAGGAACTCTACAAAGAATATAAAATGGATTGCCAAGGCATCGTCCAAAGGATTAGCTCAATACTGAAAGGAGCATAGGAATTATGTCCAGACGCGGAAGTTTAAATCTTTCTGAAATGTCTCATGTCGACGTGGCTGGTATGTTGAAAAAAACAGACGTGATCTTACTGCCCATGGGTAGTCTGGAAAAGCACGGCGCCCATTTGCCGTTGGGCACGGATACCTTTACCACTATAAAAGTCGTCGAGCGTGCTGCCGAGCTAGCCCAGGTTATTTATACGCCTATAACTGTGGTTGGTTATTCGCCTCATCACATGGGCCAAATCAATACCGGCAGCGGGACTCTCACTTTCTCCAGCGAGACCTATCGTCGCGTAGTGTACGACTTGGCTAAGAGTCTGATCTACCACGGCTTCAACAAGTTGGTCTTTGTCACTCATCATGGCTCCAATTCAAAGGTAATAGACCCTGTCCTTAGAACACTGCGCTATGAAACGGGTTGCTTTGTCTGTTGGTACAAGACTCCCACTGAGCGGGAATACTCCATATTAGGCGATATCATCGAAGGTCCGCCGGAGGAGACTCCCGGCTGGCACGCGGGCGAGGTGGAAACCTCCACGGTCTTGGCTTACGACGAGACCCTTGTGGACATGGAGCAGGCAGTACAGGATAGGACGCATGCCCCAGCTTTTATGGGCGAAAAATTCAGTAAGAAGGACGGCTCGGGCTTTGTCAATTTCATGGGAGCAGAAAACACATGGGTACCCATGGAGCACCACGACCGCTACCATTGGCAATCCTTTCCGTGGAACCAAAGAGAAAGGACTGAAGTATTTTGAAAAGTCCGGCCAAGCCCTGGCAGCCTTCCTGGAAGAGGTGAAGAAGTTCAAGATTGAAGTTACTGATCGAAGTTTTAACAATCGGGCATAACCTATGCCGAAGACCATTCTGATCATCGCGACTCTGGATACCAAGGCGGATGAGGTCCGTTTCTTGAAAGAGTTCATCAGGAACAAGGGTCACAACACGCTGATAGTCGACACCGGCGTTTTCGGAGTCTCCGGTATCAAGGCGGACGTAACCAATCAGCAGGTGGCCCTGGCCGCCGGAGCAGAACTTGAGAAGGTGCTTAAGTCAAAGGATAAGGGCAAGTGCATAGCTCACATGATTAAAGGAGCTGCCAAGACCGTGGAGTCTCTTTTTCATCAGAAGAGATTTGACGCCATTATCGGCATAGGTGGTGCACAAGGCGCTGCTGTTGGTACTGCTTGTATGCAAGCTCTGCCGTTTGGCCTGCCGAAGCTGATGGTTACAACCGTGGCCTCCGGTCGGGCGTGTTTCGGGGATTTTGTGGGAACATCCGACATAACCATTATGCATTCTGTGGTGGATATGTTCGGAATAAACACTTTCAGTGCGAAGGTCCTGGAAAATGCCGCCGGGGCCATTGTGGGAATGGTCGAGGCGGATAGCACAATTCCATCGTCCGGCAAGCTGGCTGTGGCGATGACCGTCTTGGGCAACACCACCCCGGCTGGTATCCGGATAAAACGCCTTCTGGAGCAAAAGGGCTATGAGGTTATAGGCTTTCATGCCAACGGCACCGGCGGCGTGTCTATGGAACACCTGATAGCCGAGGACAGGTTCGATGCGGTCCTGGATTTGACCACGCACGAGCTCATCGACCAGCAGTACGGAGGCCTTCACGCGGCTTTCACCCCCCATCGCTTAGAGGCTGCGGCTGAGCTGGGGATTCCTCAGCTTGTTGTG
>JAACET010000032.1 GCA_011682385.1 Actinomycetota bacterium
TAGGCCGGGGGCATTCGAATATCCGTCCCAGAACACAGCCTACAGGCGTTACAACTGAAGAAACCCCCGGTAAAACCGGGGGCTAAATATAATATGATCCACAGAACCTTAATGCACCCATAAGACTCTGCCAGCTTGACTTTGGGAATCGGCGGCCTAGAATAAAGAAACCCCGGCAGAACTGGGGGCTAAGTTCAAAATCCATAGTTGCACAAACAAGGAGCTACAAAATGAACCTTAAAGGAAGCAAGACCGAACATAATCTATTGGCCAGCTTTGCCGGCGAGAGCCAGGCGCGAAATCGCTATACCTTCTTCGCCAGCGCCGCCCGCAAGGAAGGATATGAACAGATAGCAGAAATCTTCGCCGAAACAGCAGCCAACGAAAAAGAACACGCTGAACTGTTCTTCAAGCAACTAGAAGGCGGCGATGCCCAAATCACGGCGGAGTTCCCAGCGGGGGTCATCGGCAGCACACTGGAAAACCTCAATGCTGCTGCGGCCGGAGAACATCTGGAAACTATGCAACTTTATCCCAACGCGGCAAAGATAGCAGAAAGCGAAGGATTCAAGGAAATAGCCTCTATCTTCCAGCAAGTGGGTAAGGTAGAGGCCTACCACGAAAGACGCTACAGAAAATTGGCGGCGAACGTAGAAAACGGAACCGTGTTCAAAAAAGATGCCAAGGTCCACTGGCATTGCCGAAACTGCGGCTATGTGGTCGAATCAGCAGAAGCCCCCAAATGCTGCCCGGTATGCGATCACGAGCAGAAATACTTCGAACTGTGGTGCGAAAACTACTGAAGAAAGGGACAAAGCAGAAAAAGAAACGGAAAGAGAAGATTCTTAGACGCAGATTTCGCTGAGGACGAAAAGAACCAAACATCCGGGGATAATGCCATGCAGGAGCGCAAAGGTGTGGTGACGTTCCAAGGGGAGCCATTGACGCTCCTGGGGGATGAAGTAACGGTAGGGCAAGCGGCTCCGGACTTCACCGTAGTTGACAAAGATTTCAAGCCGGTCAAACTGTCAGAGTTTGCCGGGCGAGTGGTACTGATCTCGGCGGTGCCGAGCCTGGATACTCCCGTGTGCTCGATCCAAACCAAACGGTTCAATGAGGAAGCTGCAAAACTGGCCGAAAAAATAACGGTGCTGACCATATCAGAAGATTTACCGTTCGCCCAGGGACGGTTCTGCAGCAGTGAGAAAATCGAAGGACACCAAGTGCTCAGCGATCACGTCTATCGACAGTTCGGACAAAACTACGGCCTGCTCATCAAAGACATGATGCTGTTGGCCAGAACAGTACTTATCGTCGGCAAAGATGGCGTAATAAGCTATCGAGAAATTGTCAGCGAGATAACCGAAGAACCGAATTACGATGCGGCTCTGACGGCGGCAAAGGAAATATCAAAAATCAAATAGCAAATATCAAAGATACATAAACTACAAAATCTTTGTGCAGGCCCTAGCGAGCATTGACGGCCTGGGCCAACTGTATGTACTGCTCGACAGAAAGCTGCTCGGCGCGGAGGTTCGGGTCAATGTCGACAACGGCTAAGGCCCGGTTCAAATCGGTAATGGTCAGGGGGGAATCCTGCTTCAAGGCAATGCATGAACTGATCTTCTTGCGGCGATAGTGAAGCAATACCTTGGCAACCTCGCGGATAGTAAGCAAATCCTCAGTGGGCAGAGGCACAGTTGCGCCAATCCCTTTTCGGCTGTCGGGGCTGTGGCCAGTGTCCTCCGTGGCCCTGACCCAGTAGAGCATGGTCGAATCAATCTTCGGAGACGGCCAAAAAGCCAAAGGCGGAATGTTGCGTATCCGCCGGACCCGGCCGGAAGCCTGGAAAATAATACTCAATAAGCCATAACTCTTGCGGCCGGCGGGCGAGAGAATCCGATCGGCAACCTCACGCTGCACCGTAAAATACAAGTGAGTAAAAGGCAACTCACCACAAATACAATCAATCAACAACGGACTGGCCAGGTTGTAAGGCAAATTGGAAACCAACAACAGGCGCCCACCAAACCTGGCTAAATTGTTGGTCAGCTGAAGAGTCAGGTCCATGCTCAGCTTGGATTCCTGCAAGGCGTTCTGGCAAATCAACTCCACATTGCTATAAGCACTCAGATACCGACCAGCGATCTCGGCCAAACGTCGATCAACCTCCACGGCTACAACCGCACCGCAACCTTGAGCCAACATCTCAGTCAATGAGCCGGTGCCAGCACCAACCTCCAAAACAGTGTCCTCAGGGTTCAGTTCGGCTGTTTTGACCAACAGACGCATTAGATTCGAGTCAATGAGAAAGTTCTGCCCAAGACGCGGGCGAAGATTAACCTGGGCCTGAGCCAACAAATCCCGGAGTTCATTCTTGCTCTGGACCATGGCCACAAAGTACCATAGAAAACGATCAGGTTCAAGGGTCGAGCAAGCAAAGGATAATCCATGAAAAACATAGCCCTGCGGACGCATAAGCGATGCGCCTTCATAGACATCACCAGAAAAACACAAGAAGTACTCAACGAATGTGGGATACAAAACGGGGCTGTAATGGTCTTCGTGCCGCACACAACGGCAGGAATAACGATCAACGAAAATGCCGACCCGTCAGTAGTGGACGATCTGCTGGATAGCCTGGGACGGCTGATACCCGAAAAGGGAAACTACCGGCACAGCGAAGGCAACTCCGATGCTCACTGCAAGGCCTCATTAATGGGCAGCTCAGTGCTGGTGCCGGTCAAAAACGGTGAACTGCTGCTGGGCAGGTGGCAGGGAATCTACTTCTGTGAATTCGACGGGCCACGGTCTCGCCAATTCCAAGTAACAGTCCTGGCAGCACCGGAATAAATCAATTCGGCGGGCGGGCGAACTAATTATCAGAGTTTTTACTAAATTAGCGGCGCCAAACGCCGATTCAAGCAGCAGCGAGAACGCTCTAGCCAGCTTGAACAGTCCTGGGGGGTAGATTGGCGGTAAAAATGGCCAAAACGAGCGATGTACTAACTACGGGCGAAGTGGCCAGGATATGTAAGGTCGCTCCGCGAACGGTCTCCAAATGGTTCGACACCGGTCGGCTGGAGGGATATCGTATACCCGGCAGCAAAGACCGCCGAATCCCACGGGCTGCATTACGGGAATTCATGGCAAAACACGGCATACCACTGGACAGCCTAGAGTCCGATAAGCCACGAGCTCTGATCATCGGTGGTCAAAGCCCAAACAACACACATCTGGAAAGAATGTTGGCTGAAAACGAATTCGAAGTTCAATCGGCTGACTCAATCTTTGCCGCCGGCATATTGGCTGAACGGCACAAACCACAGGTGATAATCTGGGAGGTCGAAGCCGACCAGCAGAAAACAAAAGAAATCCCCAAAGATATTCGTGCCATCGCCGGACTGTGTAATGCCAAACTGTTGGCAGTAACCGACTCCGGCCACAATGGGCAAGAATTGCAGGACTGCGGCTTCGATGCTTGTCTGAGTGAACCTGTGGATGAACCAAAATTAATCGGCCTGGTGAGAGAACTGGCCGGCAGCACCCGGTAACTCAAACAGACAGCCCCAGAATAATAAATAGGCCAACAACACCGAAGGGCCAGATTGTGCATTGACCCCGGTGTTGCTTCTAATAGCGGTCGCCGTGGGCTCCGGCCCGCGGCGACCTGCTTTTAATAGGCTTGAGGCTTGAGGAAGAAACCCCCGGGACGTAGCCCGGGGGCATTTGAAGAGCCAGAACGTATTTCACCACAAAGGGCAGCGATAGGTTAGGACTTCCATAGGCCGTGGAGATTGCAGTACTCGCGGGCAGTAATACTTTCAGCCTTAATGCAAAAAGTGGCCTCCGGGGCATCGCCGGGATTCAAGAATTTTCGACAGGCCCGGCCGTCGGCAATAACCTCAATCCACTCAATGTAGTGCTTGTCCTCCATCGGATGAGCGACACTGCCAACCTTGACCTTCAGGCCGGGAGAACCCTTCTCCATAACCGGGACGTGCTTCTCCTTGGCGGCGTCAACGGTGTTCTCAACATAAAGGTTCATGGGCTGGCCACAGCAAATCAACTCGCCGGCACCACTGTGGAGCATCTCGATGATGTTACCACACTTTTGGCACTTGTAAATCTGTAGCTTTTCAGTCATCAGGCTTACCCTCCCAGGTTGAATCTTGGATACAAAAAACCAAATCGACGCTACCAACGCTCGCGGTGCAGGATGTCCTCCAAGGGCAATCGGTCGGCTACCGGGTCCTTAGTCTCGGCGGCATAGCCGATAGGCGTAATGACTACCGGACGAATGTGAGCCGGTAAATTCAAGAGCTTCACACAAGCAGGTTCATCAAAGGCAGCAATCCAACAAGTCCCTAAGCCCTCGGCGGTGGCGGCAGAAATCATGTTCTGCATGGCAATGGCGCAGTCCACTTGCCAATACTCCTGGCCATCCCAACGCTTCCAGGCTTTCTTGGTGTCGGCGCAGATAACCAAAATGACCGGGGCTTCACAGAGCCAAGGCTGCTTGTAAACCTTTATAAAATCCTTTCGGGTGCCGGGGTCGGTAACGAGCAGAAAGGCCCAGGGCTGAAGATTACAGGCAGAGGGAGCCAATCGGCCAGCCTGCAAAATCCTGTCGAGCTTCTCCGGCTCTATGGGGGCAGGCTTATAGGCTCTGATACTACGGCGGCTGCGAACAACATCGTAGAAATCCATAGCGCGACCCCTTTGCTTTCTAGAACTTCACCTGTGGGACGGTGGTGGCAGCGGCCTCGGTGGCCTTGAAATACTCGGCTGGCCCGACGCCGGCCCAAGAACAAAACATGCGGCCAAAGAATGTTCTTTGATAAGTATTCAAATTCTGTACGGCCTTATTGTATCGTGTACGTGCTACAGCCACTCGGTTCTCCGTACCCTCGATTTGGGCCTGGAGGGTCAAAAAGTTCTGGTTGGCCTTAAGTTCAGGGTAGCGCTCCTGCAACAGGAGCAGTCGGGAAAGACCGCCCTGGAGCAGGCCGGCTGCCCGGACCTTCCCAGCGGTATTGGAGGCCTGAAAGTACGCTTTGCGGGCGTTGGCAAGGTCAGTAAAGAGCTCCTTCTCGTGGGTGGCGTAACCCTTGACCGTAGCAACAAGGTTAGGAATAAGGTCAAAACGCCGTTGGAGCTGAGTCTCCACTTGGCCCCAGTTGGTCTTGACAGCCTCCGACAAAGCTACGGCCTTGTTATAGCCACTTACGGCCACGGCTAAGCCAATGATGACTACCAAGACAATAAGGCCGAGGATAATCCAACCTGCGTAGGACTTTCCCGAAGCAAAACGATATTTCTGCATGTTACCAGCCTCCACTTGCACCACCTCCACCAAAGCCGCCACCAAAACCGCCGCCGAAGCTACCGGAACCTCCGCCAAAACCGCCCCGGCCACCGCCGCCGAATCCACTACCAATGGCCATGCCCATCATCATGGGCCAAAACCAGCCGCGAGCGCCGCGACGAGTCATCTGACGTGAACCGAAAATCATCGACATAAATACAAATATAATAAACACCCCGGCAAAGGGACAGCTTGCACCGCCCCGCCGAACTGTCATAGCGGGCATGCCGGTAATGGTTACACCATACTCCTGGGCAACTTGGTGGGCCAAGGCTAAGGTACCTTCATAGATTCCTTTGCCAAAATTACCAGCTTTGAAATTGGGTACGAAATATTGCCGAGCTACTGCGTCACAGAAGGCATCGGGCAGGGGACCCTCCAGACCATAACCCGTTTCGATAGTGTAACGGCGATCCCCGACAGCAACAAGTACCAGCAGACCATTGTCCTTGTCTGCTTGGCCCAGTTTCCACTTGTTGTGGGCAATATCCAGGGCAAAATCTCTTATGGGTTCACCGCCAGTGGTATTGACAGTCAAAACGACGACGGCAGCACCAGTCTTTTGGCCCAACTCCAGCAAAAATCTGTTGAGCTTGGATTCATAGGCTGGGTCCATGACGCCAGCTAAATCCATGACGTGAGAAGTGGGAGCAGCGGGGATCTGCTGAGCCTGAACTACAGAGGCACAGAACAAACAAAGAAAGAGGCAGAGCAGCCTGGCGGACGTAGTCCACCGGCTCTTGTCGTCCAGCCGGGGGATGTTGGAAGAAACCCCCAAGTGAAACCTGGAGGCTAAACAAAATGATCTAGTAAGTGATTTCATTTACGTACTTCGATAAGGACTCTATGTCGGCGTAAACTCTTTCTAACTGAGCGAGATCGGCTTTTCGAGATTGAGAAAGGCATCCCTTCAGGCCGTCCAGCGACAGGGTTGTAAGAGTCCCGGCGGCTGTGATTACCGCGGCGGCATCGCGGGGACATTCGACGTCTTTGAGCCAAAGGACGGCCCGGAGAATACGCAGGGTCTGCTCGGCAGCGGCAGCCAACAAAGGAGCAAGCAACGTATCCTTGTGAGCACTCAAAAGGCCCTGACGCAAGGCAATCAGGCCGGCCTTGAGCTCACGCTCGCACTGCAAGCGGACATCGCCGCGGGAAAACTCCAAAGAACCGAAACAATCCTTGCCCCAAACAACGGAATGAAGACGCTTAATCTCCAGCAGCTCAACGGGGAAACTGTCACGCGACTGATCAATATATTGCTCGGTCATAAACAAAGGAGCCTGCAAACGCCGACGACCCAATCGCGGGCCATGGCTGCGCAGGCTATCAAGCAAAGCCAGGTCCATCCGCTCCAGGACAGCTACGCTACGCACGGGCATACGCTTAGGATCGAAATCATCGGTGAGCACTGGGCCAAAGACGGCAAAACTCAACAGATTTTGGCCGGCTGAGTCCAACAAAAGCTCAGCCAAGGTGCGCACCGCAGGCTGAACCGATAAGGGTAGCGAAGATATTTTAAGGTCCGATGTGTCCATAAGACTGATCCCTGAGTTTCTTGATCTGGGGTACTGGCACTGTATTGTATCAACAGGTCCCTCGAGAACAAGGCCCAATTAAGACTTGCCCCGAGAGGTTTTTATTCTGGCGGTTCTCGATACGGACGGCCCTGGCAGCATCAAGAGTAATCAAGAGGATATTCGGGGCAGTGGAGGAACTGGGTAACTCAGAAGGAGCGGGAGACGGCTGGGGCTCAGACTTACAGCCGGAAAAGTAGTCAAAACAAAATTATATCATCCTCCAGGAACAAGGTCCAACACCACGATTTCCGGAGGACATAAGAATCGCAGCGGAGGCGCCCAACCACGCTCCATACCTATGCCGCGAGAAATACATATGTTGGTACCATTGATGCCATGCAAACCATGGGCCTGAGAACGGGGGATGCGGCAGAAAGTAACCAAAGCGCCCACAAAGGGCAGGCATATCTGGCCACCGTGGGTGTGGCCGGCCAGACACAAATCGATGGCATGGTCGGCAGGCAAGTCCAAAACGAAATCCGGAAGATGGGAAAGAACGATGTTGAAATGAGCTGAATCCAGTTTGCCCAGCAGATGCGGAGGTTGATCGACATACCTGCCACCGGTATCCAAGGATAGTCCGATCAGGCAAATGGACACTTGACCGAGCTGAATGGCAGCGGCTTGGTCAATCAACCATTGGACCTTTGTGCCGTCAAAACAATCATGGCCGTTGCGAGACTCAGCGTGTCCAGGGACGGTGAATACACCCAGCCGAGCAGTAAAGTCCAACTCCTTGAGCAAGGCTTGCAGACGCTGAACTGCAAAACCATAGGACGACTGGTCGGGACATTGGAGATAATCGCCGGCCAGCAGAATCAAATCGGGCTTCAACTTGAGAGTCTTTTCAAGAACGCGCCTCTCATATTCAGTGACCCGCTCGGCCTGGATGTCGGCCAAGAGCACAATGCGCAAAGGGCTATCGAGGGCAGCAAGCTTGGGCGAGGCAATCCGGTAAAAGGTGGTCTGTAAACGATAAGGCTCAACAAAACGGGCGTATATGTAAGTGCCCAGAAGCACGACAGTGAGCAGCAAAAGTACCAAAGATATAGATAAGGATGCGGCTGAACTCAATTGCGAAGGATGAGCAAACCAGACGGTCAGCCAGAATATAATCAAGGTGGCCGGCAACACAAAGAAAAGTCCGGCGGCCATAAAACGGATCATAGCAAATACGTTACCGTGGAAGACAAAGGCGAAAATCAGGGCCAACAGCAGGTCCACAAAGGCCAGAATGAAAAGGTAACCAGCCAATAGGGATATGAGCCTTGAGGCAGTGGAAACGCCGGCTAATCCGGAGGAAAGGGCGTAGGTAGCAAAAGCAGTAAAGACCAAACAAATGGCTACATAGCCAATGGCGGAGAAATATACAAGAACTGTTCGGACAGGCACTCGGGTAGGTTGGGCGAGCGAATCAGGCATTAGGGCTCCGGTGGCGTTGGAGAAACTTGGTGATCAAGGCTTCACGGCCCCGATTGGTGGGGGAATAATAGATCTTGTCGATACCCAGGTAGGTCTGGTCGACATCGGCCTCAGGATAGTCATGGGGATACTTGTAGTCCAGGCCATGGCCCAACTTTTTGGCACCGTCATAGTGGGCGTCTCGCAAGTGGCGAGGCACGGGTACGGTGCGGTTGTTCTTAACATCAGCGACGGCAGTCCAAATGGCCATCGCAGAGGCATTAGACTTCTCGGCGGTAGCCAAATAAATGACGGCCTGAGCCAAGGGTAACTGGGCCTCGGGAAAGCCGACAAAATCGGCGGCATGAAAAGCAGCCGTGGCTACAACCAAAGCATTCGGGTCGGCATTGCCCACGTCCTCGGCGGCAAAGATGACCATGCGGCGA
This sequence comes from Actinomycetota bacterium, assembly GCA_011682385.1. GTDB lineage: Bacteria > Planctomycetota > Phycisphaerae > JAACET01 > JAACET01 > JAACET01. The sequence continues at coordinate 8,793 of JAACET010000032.1, forward strand.
GCAATAAAACGCAAGTCCTCGCCGGAATCAATCATACGGGCCAACCAATAGATGGCCGCGTCGGGATCGGAGCCACGCATGGACTTAATAAAAGCAGAAATCACATCGTAATGCTGATCGCCATCGCGATCGTAATCAAGGGCCTTTCGCTGAACGGACTCGACGGCAACATCCAAATCAAACACCACACCTTGGCCGGCCTTCGGTGATTGCGAGAGAACACCGATCTCCAAGGCAGTCAAAGCCCGGCGAGCATCGCCATCGGAAACAGTAGCCAAGTGATTCAGGGCCTCATCGGTCATCTGAACCTGGTATTTACCCAGCCCACGATCCTGGTCCCCAAGAGCACGACGAATCAAAGTAACGATGTGCTCAGGAGCTAAGGGCTCGAACTGGAAAATTGCTGAGCGAGAAACCAGCGGGGAGTTGATAGCAAAAAAGGGATTCTGGGTGGTAGCCCCAATCAAAATAACAATGCCGTTCTCCACGTCGTCAAGCAATATGTCCTGCTGGGCTCGATTGAAACGATGTAGCTCGTCGATGAAAAGGACGGTTCGTTTGCCGTTAGCGCTGAGCTGCTGGCGGGCAGTCTGGAGAATCGAACGAATCTCCTTAACCCCAACGGTGGCGGCGTTGACCCGATAAAAATCGGCGGAGGTGAGGTTGGCAATAACGGCAGCTAAGGCGGTCTTGCCCGTACCGGGAGGTCCGTAAAAAATGACGCTGCTCAAACGGTCGGCCTGGATCATGCGGCGAAGCATCTTGCCGGGACCCAGAAAATGCTCCTGGCCGACGAACTCCTCCAGGGTCCTGGGCTGCATACGCACAGACAGAGGCTCGGCGGAGGATAAGTGGCGGCGACGTGCGGGCTGGTCTTGAAAAAGGTCAGACATGAAAAAGACCTCTTGGGCAGCTAAACCTGCGGTAAAACCGCAGGCTAAACATATACGACTCCGTAAATCCGATAAGTCATTATACAGGCAGGAACAAATGACACATAATAATCTTCTGAGCTAAAAGCACCCCCGGCACGTAGGCCGGGGGCATTACAAGTGAAGAAACCCCCGGTAAAACCGGGGGCTAAATATAACATGATCCACGAAATCTTTATGCACCCTTGTCAACTCATTCGGTTTACAGAGGGCTAAGAAGTGATATAATCAGACCTCTAGATAATAAATGGCTCCTCAGGTAATTCTGCTTTGGAGGACAACAGTGGGAAAATATACGATCGGACTGGACTTCGGGACCAACTCGGCCAGGGCAGTGCTGGTAGATGTAAATAACGGTGAAGAAATAGCCACCAGCGTCTGGAACTACGCGCACGGGGAAAACGGAATCATACTATCGAACAAAGAGCCGCATCTGGCTCGACAACATCCGGGGGACTACGTTGAAGGGACAACGGCGTGCATCCGAGAGGTTATGGCCCAGGCAGGAAGGAAAGTCTCGGGTGAGGATGTAATCGGAATCGGAGTGGACACCACCGGAAGTACGCCGATACCAGTAGATGAGGCAGGAAAACCCCTGGCCTTTGACGACGAATTCAAAGGTGATCCCAATGCGATGGCCTGGCTGTGGAAAGACCATACGGCCCATGCTGAGGCTGAAGAAATAACCGAAGTGACCGCAAGGTTGCATCCGGAATACCTGGTGAAATGCGGAGGCAAATACTCGTCCGAATGGTTCTGGTCCAAGACACTGCACTGTCTGCGCGAAGGAGCAAAGGTCTATCAGGCAGCCCATACCTGGGTGGAACTGGCAGACTGGATACCGGCACTTCTTACAGGGACAACCAAACCCAAAGAAATAAAACGCTGTATATGTGCGGCCGGACACAAGGCCATGTTCAATCCCAACTGGGGTGGATATCCGGATGAGCAGTTTCTGGCCAAACTCGATCCGGGATTGGCCAAACTTCGGCGCTCACTGCCGTCCAAAGCGTACACGATAGCTCAGGCGGCAGGGAATCTAACTCAGGAATGGGCCAGCAATGTAGGACTAAAGGCTGGCATTCCGGTGGCTATGGGAGCCTTCGACGCCCACCTTGGGGCTGTCGGATCGGGTATAAAACCAGGCGTACTGGTAAAAATCATCGGCACCAGCACCTGCGATATGATGGTCTGGCCGTTGGAAAAAGAACTGGTCGATATACCGGGGCTTTGCGGCATAGTGCCGGAATCAATTCTGCCGGGATTCTTCGGCCTGGAAGCCGGCCAATCCGCTGTGGGAGATATCTTCAACTGGTTCGTCAACCAAATCCAACCCGGTGGCCAAAGTAACGGATCACATAAGACGCTTACCAAAGAAGCAGAAAAACTCAAACCAGGAGCAAGCGGACTGCTGGGCCTGGATTGGCATAATGGGAATCGCACGGTGCTGGTAGATCAGCGGCTAACAGGATTGCTGGTAGGAATGACACTGGCAACCAAGCCGGCAGAAATCTACCGAGCCCTGATCGAAGCGACGGCCTTCGGAGCGAGGGTAATATCCGAGCGCTTCGAGCAGTACGGTCTGAAGGTAGAGCGGATAGTCAACTGCGGCGGGATATCAGCAAAAAACACCCTGGTGATGCAGATATATGCCGACGTAATGGCCAGACCGTTGGAAATATCCCGCAGTGATCAGAGCTGTGCGCTGGGATCAGCAATGGCTGCGGCAGTAGTGGCCGGCGAACATAAGGACTTTGGCCAAGCAATTAAAGCTATGACGGCTGTGCAGGATCAGAGGTTCGTTCCGAACCAAGCCAATACGAAAGTCTATGATGAATTGTACACCTTGTACAAAAAGCTCCATGACGCCTTCGGCACAAAAGGGGCTGACACTGATCTGCACGGGGTAATGAAAGATCTACTGGCTATTCGAGAAAAGGTAAGAGCATAATGGCCTTCGAACAACTCAAAAAAGATGTGTGTCAGGCAAACCGGGCTCTGTTAGAGTCCGAGCTGGTAGTGCTGACCTGGGGCAATATCAGTGGGGTAGATCGAGACGCAGGCGTGATGGCCATCAAGCCCAGCGGCGTAAACTACGATCAACTTCAGCCGGAAACCATAGTAGTTGTGTCCCTAGAAAAAGGAGAAGTGGTGGAAGGAAATCTTCGACCATCTTCGGATACGCCGACACATCTGCTGCTATACCGGAAACTCGAAGACATCGGGGCAATTGCACACACACATTCGAGGTACGCCACATCCTGGGCACAGGCAGCTAAAGCAATCCCATGCCTGGGGACGACACATGCAGACCTGTTCCACGGCTGTGTTCCGATAACCAAACAAATGACGACAGAACAAATCCAAGACAAATACGAACACAACACGGCAGAGATTATCCTGGAGTGCCTGGCCAGCGAACAAAAAAGTCCCCAAAACAGTCCGGGGATACTGGCGGCAAACCATGGGCCTTTCGCCTGGGGGAAGAGCCCAAAAGAGGCCCTTGAAAATGCTATAGCGCTGGAAGAAATCGCCCGAATGGCGCTGTACACAATGGCCCTGAATTCCGAGACTAAACAAATACCTAAGGTACTGTTAGACAAGCACTTCGGTCGCAAGCACGGCCCGGAGGCCTACTACGGCCAAGAAGATCCATCGGCACAATAGCTGAGCAGCAAGCGTTTATGGCTCAGGCACATTGGGAATTGCTGAGAATCTCGGTTTTGCCGCGGCGGTGGAGCCGGTAGGTTATGCCCCGCCAGGTTATGACACGCTTAAAACTGGAGGCAAAAATACAAATCAACATAACCAAATTGGTCAGCGGCGAACCAAAGATGTCCAACCAAGTGGCTGGATCGATGGCGGCGGCATGTTCAGGTAAGGCCAGACAACTGTTCGAGCGGCGCAGAAAACCCTTCACTACGGCCCAACCGTAAATAATCACCGGGATCGGCCAAATCAGATGCAAAGCAGGATGGCCGGTGTGCCAAGCCCATATACTAAGAAAAAGTCCCACCCAAACGACCAAGGCATACTGTAAAGACGCACCCAGAACCATGAGCCATAACCGGGGGGCACAAACCCGAGTAATAACAAGCTGCCGACGGGCAAACTCGAATAATTGAGGCCAAGTAAACGAATCACAGGAAGCGGAAAAACACTTGGGCTCAAAGACAACCCGTAGGCCGGCCCGCCTGGCGGCAGTCGAAAGAGTCAGGTCGTCAGTAATAGCACCGGACCATATCTCGGCAATACCCAGCCGATCAAAGTGCTCCCGGCGAGTGGCCATAGTCCCACCCCAGGCATGATTCATCTTGTGAGGGCCCATGGCGCCGGCAGGTATGCCATTCAAATACATCAAGGTCATCGTGGCTAAATTATAGCGCGTGGGAACATACCAACGATAGCCGGTCACTACGCCAACATTGGGACGGACCAAAGGATCGACCAAATGACGAAGCAAGGTGGGCTCAGGATGAATATCCGAATCGATAAAGGCCAAAACCGGCGCGTTGCGCGATCCCTGGCGAATGGCCGTCAGTTGATTGTGAACCTTCTGAGCACAGGTGCTAGCTTTACCGGCAACAACCAAACAGGCTCGATCAGGACCAAACTCATCAATAAGCTGGCGGATAATGGCAACGGCAGGGTCGGCTGAATCGGCTACCGTGAATATAACCTTATAGTCAGGATAGTCCTGAACCAATAACCGGCGTAGATTATCGTCCAGACGGGGGTCCAGCCCACAACATGGACAAATAACATCAACCGGTGGAGCAAAATCGTGCGAGGGACGGACCTGCCCAATACGCTTGCGCAAAAAATGAACATTGGCAAAGGCCTGAAACATAATGATAAAGGACAAGACCACCATGGCCCAGCCAAACAAAATATAGATAATAATAAAGATATTCACCTTCTTGGCTATCTCCCGGATTAGACTAGAAACCCATCAGTCCACAACAACGGGCACAGACCGGCATCAGGCCTTTGGTCTGCAGGTGTCGTCGGAATTTGCGGTACTTGGCATTATTAAAAATCTTCAGGATCGGCTCGTCCATAATATTACCCACGACATAGTCGGGATGATCACGGCAAGTGGCTACGTCGCCGTTGGCCTGAATCTCCGTGGTCACCCAGGGACTAATGCAACGCGTATTCCCAAAGTTGTTCCAAGGTTCTGAAAAGTACTGAGGAATCTGTTCGTCAGTCAACTCGGGCACAATAATATAAGAAAAAGGCCAACTACGCGAACGCATCCGCTGAATCTCGGCGACTAATTTCGGCACATCAAAACGAGAGGGGTCCGACACATAGCCCTTCCAGGAGACGGCATCGCAGCCGAACTCACGCTTCATGAGGTCCTGATGGGCGCGGCCGAGTTTTTCAGTAGTAAACCAGGAGTAATAAAGTAATAGGCTATCGATGTTAAACCGTTCGGCGATTTCCATGGTCGATACCAAGTGGTCCTGGTTCATCGGCGTCAAGGTAACAATAAACATGATGTATGGCTTGGGGGTATTAAGAGCGCGTTTCCAGCGGTTGATCTCAGCTATGGTCCCGCTAAGCTTGTCGAAAGTACCAGGCACGCGGCGGATACGGTCGTGCAGATCGGCTGGGCCGTCCAAAGAAAACATAAAATTATCCACACCCATACGCACCAACTTCTCGGCGTGCTTCTCTACTAGAGTGCCATTACTGATAATCGAAACCAGGGCATTACGCTTCTTCATGTGAGAAACAAGGGGCATCAGGTCCGGATACAGAAATGGCTCACCACCCCAAATGTAATAGGCTGGCTTCCTACTGGCCAACTCATCCACCAAACGAAGGTATACATCCAAGGGCACCATCTTTTTCAACTTTTCGGAAGGAACGTCAAAGTTGTAGCCGCTGTCGCCCCACTGAGCACACATCTCGCAACGAAGATTGCACAGATTGGTGATCTTCATGTCCACCTGGCGTAGATCAGTAGCAACCCCCGCACCCCAGCGATACTCGGCCTGGGCAGTAACCCACTTAGAAAACTCGTTACGGGTGAGCTTACCGAACACGTCCGGGGTTTTGAGCAGCAAGTCTAAAAGCAATCGTACAGGAATTCTCATAGCCGAGTTACCCCCTTATTAGGGTGCTCTTGGTATCGTGGATTTCCGAACAGCCCAGTCAAAGAATACAGCATTCTCCGTAGATCATCAATACTACTTTTCGGACCAGAAGCCAAACTCAAGATATTCCCCAAATAGGTACCGCTTTCACCCCCTACCAGCCGACCATGCGTAGCATCACTTATGTAAAACTGCCCCTTCTCACGACGAAAGAGGGCTGGGGATGACTGCTAGAAAGCCCTGCGGAGTATCTTAGTATAGTCCTGCAAACTCATTTTCCGTTTTATACGAGGCATAACCCGCCGGCAGTTGAGTTGACAAGACTCGGCCAGGACGGGTAAATCATCCTCAGTAAATCCAGCCTCGGAAAGGCTGGTGGGAATGCCGACCCGACGGTTCAGATCCAATAGGCCAACCTCCACATCCTCACAGCCGAGAATATCACACACCCGCGATATCTTCAGCGGATAGTCGGCAGCCAAATAAGCAATGGTATAAGGCAATAAAAGAGCGTTGGCCTTGCCGTGGCCGACCGAATAGCCCACAGTGAGAGCATAGGCCATGCCGTGATTAAGAATCGTACCCGTGCTATTCAGAGCCATGCCGGCCAGAGCAGAAGCCAAAAGCATTTGGCGGCGTAGATCCAAATTGTCCGGTTCATCCAAAACCGCAGGCAAAGCACGGACGATCATCTCAAGGGACTGCAAATTAAAGGCGTCGGACAACGGATTGGCCGCAACGGCTAAATAAGACTCCAGGGCGTGACTAAAGGCGTCCATACCAGTCTCGGCAGTGAGACTGGGGGGCAAGGAAACAGTCAGGCCCGGATCCAAAATAGCCAGGTGTGGGATGGTTGACTCGGCAGCTACGGTCTGCTTCGTAGCAGTCGAAGGGTCAACAAAAACGGAATACTTGGTAACCTCCGAACCCGTGCCGGCAGTGGTGGGAATACAAACCACGGGGGCGGCTGGATGCTCGAGCTTCTCGGAGCCGAGATAACGGGTCAGGCCCGGCGGATTCGTCAGCAATACAGCCACGCCCTTGGCTACGTCCATAGGCGAACCGCCACCAAGGCCAACGACAAAATCGCACTTGTGCTTTTGGGCGTGCTCAGCAGCGGCCTCGGCAGTAGCAAGGGGAGGATCTCGCTGGACTTTGTCAAAGATCACAGGCTCCGTGCCCGCAGCGGTGAGAACCTCCTGGGCCTTGGATAACAGGCCGCTACGGCGGGCGAAGGTGGTGCCGGTGACCAGCAAAGGCCTTGTACCCAACCGGGCTGCCTGGGATAACTCCGAAAGGGCATCCGGGCCGCAGACGATCCGACCAGGCATGTAGAAAAAGGTGTTAGCCATCCTGTTTGTCCCAAGTGCGAGCTATCCGCCTTCTAACCTTACTCCAAGGAGCTGTCGTAAGGAAACTCTCCCGGATGTTGTCAACCATGGTTAGAAACTTATTCATACAAACGGCAAAGGTCAGAACATAGGCAGAGACACATAGTCTTGCCGAGATATCAAACATTCCCAGAACGGCTCGGGGATTATCAGAGTGCTTCTCCAGATAAGCATACTGAATGATAGAACCACAGCCGGCGGAAAATGGAGCAAATACGCCGTCGGGGTCGGGGTGATCAAAATTAGCCAAGGTAAACAGGCCGGAGAGGATGTCCGGCTGGGCAAAAAACACGACCACTTCAGGGGAGTCCGACTCGTCCAGGATGTCCCACCTCTTGACGACAATAAATCGGGCTGGGGCTGTGAACTGTGGGGCACGGCTGAGCATATCCTTGACGAGCTGGGGAGACTTTTTGTAACGCTCGCCCTCAAGCTTACCGGGGAGGCCGCAGGAAAGAAAATGCTCGAAGTCGGGCATTAGCTGCTGGGTGAATCCAAGGTACTTCTTTCCCCCACCGCAGCCGACGGAATCGGCCTCAAAACAAAGCGATTCGCCATTGCGAGCTCTGGATAATTGGCAAATAAAGCATTTGTGGCCCGCAGGAGCTGAAACAGGCTGGGCCGATGCGGAGTCATCAGTATAGTAAACAGCCAAGGGAAGGTCCGCACCATCAAAGTAACGGCCCCATAAATCAATGAAGTTCTGTTTGATCCGGAGGTCCATAGGTAGTCCCACACAGGTAAGCAGATAGGTAATCTATCTCTGTCGAAGGGATGCTGCAAGAGTTTTCTGAAGATAAGGCGTGAGGCCTGAGGGGCAGAAGAAGATTATTTGTTATTGGTCAGTTTCAAGAAAAGAAACCCCCGGTGAAACCGGGGGCTAAATATACACGAAAGGTACAGATTTCGGTGAGCCCGACCGAACCAAAGTACAGAGCGCCCCCCGGGACGTAGCCCGGGGGCATTAGGGGAGTTAATTATGAATTGCCTAAAAGCTGAATGGGCCTTAGAATAGCCGTGACAAAAGACCCAACAGGGCAGGAGTAGGCTGCAGTGGCTAAAATTCTCAGTGAAACTCAATGCAAGCTAATGGAAGCCCTGGCAGAAATGTCTGAGCCCATAGAGGTTCGAACACTAGCTGAGAAAATGGGGATGAACCAATCACCAGTAGCGGCAGCAGCGGTCGAACTGGCCCAAGAGAAATGGCTGCAAATAGACGAACAGAGCTACCAAGAGTATGCCCTGGGCAATAAGGCTCAATGGG
>JAACET010000121.1 GCA_011682385.1 Actinomycetota bacterium
CATCCGTGCCCGGACTACACCGGCACACACCGTATGGGTGGGACCCGCAACTCCCTAGCCTTTCTGGAGGGGCCTTACGCCCAGGAAACCGTGAAGGCAGTTGGGGTCCTCGAATATCTTTTAGACCTTCGCTTAAACCTGTCAATACTGTCTACTTCGTAGCGAAGCAGAACCGATAAGAAGGCACCAATACCAGGTAAGCTCAAAAGCCACTCGACGGCAACATTCGATCCCCAAATCTGTGGGTAGTAGTCGTTATAGTCGTTGTTGGTAAGTCGGGTGACGGTCCAGTCGGTAGCGTGGGCTGAATTGACGGCCAGGAATCCGAACATCACCAGAGCCAGGCTTATCAAAAAGATACGGTTACATTTCATCCTTTCCTCTCTTTCTAAACTTGACACCAAACAAAAACGGCACGGGAAGCGCTCTCTGCCTCACGTGCCGATGGTTTTGTACGACTATTACGGATTGCGCTGACAGCCCCTCGCAAAGAAAAAGGGCGTAAGAATTAATCTCTCACGCCCGTAAATGTGCTAGCAGAAACCGCCTGCCTAATCAAGGCTTTTTTGGGAAAGATTTTAACCACGAAGAAAACAGGCTTGAGGCCTGAGACTTGAGGTGCAGAAAAGAAAGGATTACTCACCACGAAGGGCACGAAGAAGAAAAGAAGGGACAAAGGCACAAAGCAGAAAAAGAAACGGCTAATTATCTTTCAGCAGCGCAATCAGCGAAATCTGCGTCAAAGGGGAATTGCCCCATTCCTAATTGGTTTTTCTTTTCTTTCTTATAATCAGTGTTCATCTGTGAAATCTGTGGCTAAGTAATCTTCTCGGCTGTGGCTTGGCGATTATAGTTGTTGGCTTTCAGTTCCGCTGCTATAATTTCACGTTCAGTCCGCTCCAGAGCAGCCTTTAGCGATAAAGAAAGGGCGAGTCCTTGAAGTCTGTTCCACATATTCCCCGATTCATCCATCTCTATGACGGAACAGACGTCGAGAACTTCGATATTCGAAAAATCAACAACTATCTGGGGCAATGGTTTGGGCCAGATCGTGTGCAAATCAGAGGCGAATTCGTCCGGCACAATCTCGGCAAGCAAGAACAGATTCTCGATACTGTAGCTGAGACCATAGCCAAGGCCCGCATCAAAGACCCCGCCAAACCCACCGAAACAGACCAGCTCGATCCGGAAGAACTGGATCAAGAACGCAAGTGGATGATTGAAGGTAAGCCAAGCAGAGATATCTTCTATGACGGATTGGCTCTACAGCAGGCTTATATTACACTGATCGAGCCCCAAGAAAACTCCCTGGAACACCTGCACATCGTCTTCACCGACAGACTGATAGGTACATGGGATCAGAGCGATCGGCGATATCATGCCCGGGTGAGTATATACGGCTGGCCGAGTATTATCAGCACCACCGGGATCGTAGAAGGACCTGCTAAACCGCGAGAATACTACTTCGGCTTGATGGCTGGCCTGGATGAAGAACTGCTTCGGGAAGAGATGTCGGAACGATTCGTTGACTACGGCGACCATCGCTTGACCGAACTCTTGAAGGGTTATACCATGCAGGCTGTGTTCTATCACCTCTGGGCCGAGCCGTTCTGCGACAATCCGAATTGCCGAGGATTCAACGCCCACTGGCAAGAAGAAATGATCAGAGCTCAACTCAAATCGCCAGAGGAGTTTTGTACTAAACACCGCAAAATGCTGTGCGAGATTCGCAATTTCAAGGAGCGAACATGAACGTTTATAAAGCTATAACCACTCGGCGGACAATTCGACGGTTCAAACAACAAACTATCGATTCAGCTATCCTGGAACGGATAGTCAATGCCGGCCGGTTGGCTCCATCGGGGACGAATTGCCAGCCGGTAGAGTTCGTTCTGGTAACTGAGCCGGGGCTGTGCAAGCAGGTATTTGATACCACGGCCTGGGGTGGTCGCGTGACTCCCCGTCGCACGCCCCAGCCGGGGCAAGAACCGACGGCTTGGGTGGTAGTGCTGCTAAACTCTCAGCGCGGGCCGGTTACTGCTCAACATGACGCGGCAGCAGCCATCGAAAATATGATATTGGTAGCTGTTGAGGAAGGGATTGGCTCGTGCTGGATCGGCTCGGTCAAAAGGGAAGAATTGGCCAAGATTCTTAGTATCCCGGAGCACTGCAAGATTGATTCGGTTCTGGCTCTGGGCTATTCCGACGAATCGCCGGTGGTTGAAGAAACTAATGAGGATATTGCTTATTATCTGGATGACAAGGACGTTCTGCACGTACCGAAACGAAAGCTCAAAGATGTGCTACACCACCAACGCTATGGCCCATAAAACCTAGAACAGACTTGTTTCTCCACTAGTAGAGTCGTCCGGAGGAGGCTCCAGGTGCAGGCGTTTATAGGCAGCAGGGGTGGCTACTCGGCCACGGCGGGTGCGGGCGACAAAACCACGCTGTAACAGAAAAGGTTCCACAACGTCTTCCAAGGTGTCGCGCTCTTCGCCGAGACTGGCGGCCAGAGCCTCGATGCCGGCTGGGCCTCCTTTGTGAGTCTGGATTAGGGCTTTCAAAAAGGCGTGGTCGAGCTTGTCCAGGCCGTCCCGATCGATGCCCTCCAATTCAAGGGCTTGAGTGACCACCGGCTCGGTTAGCTTACCGTCGGCCTTTATCTGAGCGAAATCACGCACTCGACGCAGCAAACGATTGGTAATCCTTGGCGTGCCACGCGAGCGGGAGGCTAACATGCTCAGGGCCTTTTCCTGATACTTTATAACGAGCATATCCGCAGTACGGCGAGCACGCTCCAAGAGGTCCTCCGTGGACCAAAACTCCAAATGATGGACAATACCAAAACGAGCACGCAACGGGGCGGTCAAAAGGCCTGCACGAGTGGTGGCACCTATCAGAGTAAACGGCTTTAGCGGTAAATTAATCGTTCGAGCGTGCATGCCGCTGTCGACAGTGAAATCGACCCGGAAATCCTCCATGGCCGGATAAATGAATTCCTCCACGATGGCTGGCAAGCGGTGAATCTCATCAATGAAAATCACGTCGTTGGCCTGCAAGTTTGTCAACATGCCCACCAACTCGCTGGGCTTGGCTAAGGCCGGGCCGGAAGTCATTCGAATGTGGGCACCCATCTCGTGGGCAATCACGTGGGCTAAAGTAGTCTTACCCAAACCCGGTGGGCCATGAAGCAAGACATGATCCAAGGGCTCCTTGCGCTGGAGGGCGGCCTGAATGGAAATGGCTAATCTATCCAGCAGCTCTTTCTGCCCTATACACTCGGCCAAACTCCGAGGACGCAACGAAAGATTGTAGTTGTCCTCTGACTCGCCGGCACTGCTGGCATCAATAATTCGTTCTCGGGCCATGCTCTACCTTCGATATAACAAAGACGCTGATTAGTCCAGATTCAAGAGTTTCTTTTGACGCTGATTACGCAGATTACGCTGATAACTAAGAACTTCTTTGATGCTGACGTGCTGTTTCGAAAATCCTGCGGGTAACCTCCAACGATTTGCCGAAATTCAACAATAATCCTACTTCGATATCAGTTGCCTTCAGATAATTAACCAATTGGGCTTCATGAATGGGATTAACTGTCTGCACAGCCTTCAACTCCAGTATTACTTTGTCAGCCACAACTACGTCGGCACAATACTCACCAATAACTTGGCCATCGTAGTGTACAACAATTGGCTTTTCTGAGACAACATCAAGCCCCATCTTGCGCAGTTCCAGAACCAAAGCATTATGATATACCTTCTCCAGAAAACCGTATCCCAGCGTATTATGGACATTCTGCGCTGCCTTGATAATCTGCTGTGTGATTTCAGTACACTTATACATGGCTACGCTGTCCCAGAATATCGGTCCTGATTGCCCTGATGTTCAATTCGTCTCTTTCAGCGCAATCAGCGTAATCTGCGTCTAAAATCCTTCATCCTTTCTTTCTGTAAAATCTGCGTCAAGATAATTCTTTCTTCACTCCGCCGAGGGAAGAGCCAGCTTTGAGGCGATAAACGGCCTGGACAATCTGCTCGGGCTTGTCCATCTGGGGGTCCACTTGGCGGACCCGCTCAATAAGCTCCTGGGCATCAGCCCGACGCTCGCCCAACTGCAATAGAATCTCCAGGGCCTCACTATGGGCCTGGGCCCAATCGCTGGTCTCGCCCCGTTGGGCAGCAGCAACTAAAGCGAACTCGTCCAGTTTGCCGGACAATTCGACTATCATCTGCTCGGCCAAGCGCTTGCCCACGCCGGGCAGACTCTGCAGGAGCTTGGCATCCTTGGCTTCGATTGCCCCGGCCACACGGCTAATGGGCATACTCAGAGCCTTGAGAGCCTTGCGCATACCCATGCCTTTAACGGAAGTGAACCGTTGGAAAAAGGCCCGCTCCTCGCTGTGCGGAAAACCTATCAGACGCGGCACCAGATTTCCGCCGGTGGCCAGGCTGCCCTCCAGGTACTCCAAAGTGTATAGCGAAATCTGCTGGCCCAATTTGCCGGCCAAAAGATGCTGGGCATAGCCGGGAATCATAACCTCATAAGTGATCTGGCCGAGTTCCACAAGGGCCAGGCCATTGGCAACTTCCATGAGTGTTCCACTGATCTTGGCTATCATCGTTTCACCATTAATTTATCCAAAGCGGTTCTGCCCAACTCGCTGGCGCAACATACGCCGATGGCTAAGGCGTCAGCTACGTCGGCTGGCGTGGGCAGCTTTTTGAGTTTGAAGTGCTGCTTGACCGCTCTTTGAACCTGCTGCTTGCCGGCTCGGCCGTGGCCGGTGACGCTCTTCTTGACCCTGGTGGCTGAGTAAGCCCTCACTTTCATACCCGCATTGGCGGCAGCTTGCAAGATAACTCCGCGCGCATGGCCCATGAGAATACCCGTCCGCGGAAAACGGTAGTGAGAGTATAATTCCTCGACGGCTAAGACGTCGGGCTTGTGCTCGCCTAAGAGCTCGTTCAACTCCTCAGACAAGACGGCTAATCTTTTGGCTAATTCGTGTCGGCGATTGGTGCGGATAATACCGGCGTCCACTATAGCAGTACCGGCGCCAGTCGTATCCAGGACCGCATAGCCAGTTATCTCCAGACCCGGGTCTATACCCAAAATCCTCACGCGTCTTCTGCCTCCATTGACTGGTATTTTTCATACCAAATAGTCTTGCCGCTCGGCAAATCTTTAAGGCATACGCCCATTTGAGTGAGTTTATCTCGAAGGGCGTCAGCGGTCTGGAAGTCTTTATTTTTGCGAGCTAAGTCGCGCTGCTGAAGCAACGGCTCTACGGCCACTTTTTGTATGGTCTTAAAGCGATGTTTAAAGAGTCCGAGGAGTTGCCCCAAACCTATTATCAAAGCAGTGACCCATAGCAAGGCTTCGTTGGGCAGCTCCGGCTCCCAAAGGAGGTTGCTGGCTCCGCGCTCAAGGTCGAACAAGACCCCGATGGCCCCGGCGGTGTTGAAATCGTCGTCCAGATGCTCCAGGAATCGCCGCTTATGTTCGAGACACTCCTGGCCGAACTTTCCCAGACTAGCTGGCGGTGAATCGCTGGCAGGAGGCAAACTGTAAACATCAGTATCGGTGACACATTCCACTGAAGAAAAGAGCTGGTGGAAATTGGATATGGCCTCGGCTGCGCTGGCCAGTCCTTCATCTGAATAGGGGATCGGCCGGCGATAATGAGTGCTCAGTACAAAAAAACGCAGTTTTTCAGCACCGTACCTTCTGAGCACTTCGCTGATGGGCATAATATTGCCGAGTGACTTGCTCATTTTCTTCCAGGAACCGCCGGCGGCCTTGGTGGGGATGCGAGTTAGGCCATTGTGCATCCAATACTTGACGAAACATTGGCCGGTGTATCCTTCCGACTGGGCAATCTCGTTCTCGTGGTGCGGGAAGATCAGGTCCTGGCCTCCGCCGTGAATGTCTATGGTCCGGCCCAGATACTTCATGCTCATGGCTGAGCACTCGATGTGCCA
>JAACET010000033.1 GCA_011682385.1 Actinomycetota bacterium
CACGAAGATCACGAAGTTGAAGAGAGCAAGAAAGCAGAGAAAGAAACGGAAGATTATTAGCCACAGATTACGCAGAGGAAGAAAAAGAAATTAGCCATCCGCCTTTGCCAAGGCTACGCCGTGACCGTAGTCCGCCTTCGCCCTTCGGGCTACACCGGACAAGCCGGCGTGACCTAGGGCAGATTTCACAGATAAACACAGATTGTAAGAAAGAAAACAAGAAAAGACTGGATTCCGCATCAAGTGCGGAATGACAGAAAGGAACCCCCGGCATCCGCCTCTCGTCTCGGCAAAGGCCCGAGCCGTAGCCGGGTCGGGAGACCTTCGGCGGGACCATGCTCCGGCCGGGGGCATTTGAAGACCAAGGACCTCACCACGAAGGCACGAAGATCACGAAGGTTTAAAAGAGACCCCCGGTGAAACCGGGGGCTAAATATTTTAAATATACCATAATCCATAGGACCTCAAGGCACCCGTTGGACTTGAGCTATTGGATATGGGGAGTGACGGTAAGCAGACTTTGTCCCCTTCGCACGCCCGTTTGGTAACTGAACAAGGCTGTGCCTACATTCTCACCAGCGGTGCGGGAGCCGCCCAAAACAACCGTTTGGCCGGGGCGGGCTGTGACGGTGGTGGTCAGTTCGGTCAATTCAATGTCGCCGCCGGTATTCAGGAATCTGGAAAAGACCGGCGTCAACTGCATCTCTATCAGGCCACCGGGGAGCCGACGTGCAATAACCTTGAGCGATTTGCCGGCCCGGCGAAATCGGTAATCGACACCACGGTACCAACGACCAAAATAGTAGAACCTCGGCACGGTAATCTCTTGGCCGATGTTTATGTAGCCGGGAACCGAGTCAGAGACCGTTACAAAAAGCTCGGTATCCTCAGAATGTTTCAGCTTACGTTTGACCGCATCAACCCGAGACTGGAAGTTACCACCCGCCAGACCTATCTTTAAACCAGAGCCCAGAAAGATATCAGGTCGTTTGACGAGAACCACATGTTGGTCCACGTATTGCCAAAGAGTATCCACCGCGGCATAATCGGACACATTGGTGGTGAGGATGTTGACCACTATCCTGATATTTTGGCCGGTTCCTTCAGGCTGGGCCTGTTCTCTGAGTTCCTCCATTTGCCGGGAAACCCGATCGTATTCACTTTCAAAGGAAGCATCGGTAGTTGAGGATTGGCATCCCGTCAGCAAAATGCAGGTAGATAAAATCAAAACTGGTAATTTGGACATAGCCCAATTATAACCGGTCGATCGGATATAGTCAAAGCGGGTATCGAACGGGGACCGCAGCAACGGTGGGGCTGCGAACACCGGCCATTACGGGTACAGAGGGGTACTTCAGCATGTTAACCAGATTACACAGCGTGGCCTTGTCGGGCATCGAGGGAGTAGCCTGCGAGGTGGAAGTAGATGTGACCGGGCGAGGACTGCCGCAGTCGGTACTGGTGGGGCTGCCGGACCAGGCAACCAAAGAATCGCTGGAACGCATCCGGGCAGCTATGACCAACTGCGGCTATCAATGGCCCAGGCACCGCACAGTAATCAACCTGGCCCCGGCGGACCTGAAAAAAGAAGGCTCGGCGTTCGATCTGTCCATCGGGCTGGGGATGATCATAGCAGACGGACAAATCACCACCGAGAAAGTAGATGAATTCATTGTGGCGGGGGAATTGGCTCTGGACGGCAGAGTACGCAGTGTCAAGGGCGTACTGAGCATGGCTGTGCTGGCGAAATCAAAAGGTTTTAATAAAATGATCGTGCCGGCAGCCAACGCGGCAGAAGCGGCAGTGGTCGGGGGACTGGATGTGTATCCGGTCGCTTCATTGACCGAGGCAGTGGGGCTGATCAGCGGGCAATTAAAGATTGAGCCGGCGGATGTAAACCTGGATGAAATATTCGCCCAGGCCAGCAGCTACGACGTGGACTTCGCTGACGTGCGCGGTCAAGAACAAATTAAGCGAGCGATGACCATCGCAGCGGCAGGGCATCATAATATGCTGATGATCGGCCCGCCGGGCACGGGAAAAACAATGTTGGCTAAGCGGCTGCCTACTATATTGCCGGCGCTGAGGTGGGCGGAGTCGCTGGAGACCACGCAGATATACTCGTCGGTGGGTCTGTTAAAGGACGGGGAAGCCCTAATCGCTACCCGGCCGGTGCGGGCACCACATAGCTCGATCTCGCCGGCTGGACTGGTAGGCGGAGGGACTGTTCCGACGCCGGGCGAGTTGAGCCTGGCTCATCACGGGGTGTTGTTCCTGGATGAGTTTCCCGAATTCACTCGCAGCGTACTGGAAACCATCCGTCAGCCGTTGGAAGATGGAAAAGTGACTATCAGCCGAGTACACTCGGCAGTGACCTTTCCAGCTCAGATCATGCTGGTTGCGGCGATGAACCCCTGTCCCTGCGGGTACCTGGGCGATCCGAAACGCAGTTGCAAATGCTCACCGTTACAGGTGCAGAGATATCGGGGGCGGATATCCGGGCCTTTGGTCGATAGGATCGACATCCATATCGAAGTGCCGGCAGTGGCCTACAGAAAACTACGCTCAACAAAAGCAGGTGTCTCCTCCGAACAGATGCGCGAGCAGGTTCTAAAGGCTCGAAAAAAACAAAAAGAACGCTTCGGGGCTGACTCGACCATGACCAACTCGCGGATGAGCTCCCGAACTATTCGCAAACTCTGCGGACTGAACGAAGCGTGCGAGGCGCTACTCAAACAAGCCATGGATGAGCTGGGGCTATCCGCACGGGCACACGACAAAGTTTTAAAGCTGGCCCGGACGATTGCGGACATCGGTGATTCGGGTGAGATTCGGCCGGAACATCTATCCGAAGCGATACAGTATCGGCTGCTGGACCGGACGGTCTGAGATACAAACTGAAAGAACTCACCACGAAGGACACGAAGATCACGAAGGTGAAGAAAGCAAGAAAGCAGAGAAAGAAACGGAAAGAAAGATTTTTTGACGCTGATTACGCAGATTACACTGATGAACACAGATAAGAACAAGGTGCAAAGGTCCGTAATATTTGATCTTTGATTTTTGATATAGGGCCAAAACCTGGATTCCCGCATGCGGGAATGACGGATTAAAAGACCCCCGGCACGTAGACACCGGGGGCATTAGAAGAAACGGATGGACAAAGATGAAGAGCCCCCAGGGTGAACATGGGGGCTAAACAAGAGACGTGGGACAAAGGGGCGGAAACACATCATCATTTGTTATTGGTCATTTTCCAGATAACTCTGACTTGAGAAGATGGGCAGAATGGCTATAATACACGTCTATCAGCTATTAATTATTTGTCATGGTTAAGGCCAGGAGGTTTGGAAAGAAAATGTCTGTGCCAAAAGGGAATTGTATCGTCGCTCAGTCCGGTGGGCCAACAGCTGTAATCAATGCCAGCGTGGCGGGCGTAGTAGAAGAAGCCAGCAAGCACTCGGCTATCACGGGAATATACGGGGCCCTAAACGGTATTCGCGGCGTACTGCTGGAAGAAATATTCGATCTGGGCACAGAACCAAGCGGAAATATCAGCGGGCTGCATCGTACGCCGGCAGCGGCTCTGGGATCGTGCAGGTATAAACTCAAGGACCTCGAAACCAGTCGGGCGGACTACGAACGCATCCTGGAGGTTTTCAAGGCCCATAACATCCGCTACTTCTTCTACGCCGGCGGTAACGACTCCATGGATACGGCTGACAAGACGGCCAAGCTGGCGGCTGAGACCGGGTATGAACTGGTGGCTATCGGCATACCCAAGACCATCGACAACGATCTGGCCTGCACGGACCACTGTCCGGGGTACGGATCAGTGGCAAAATACGTGGCTACCGTGGCCATGGAGGCCGGCAAAGATACCGAAGCGCTCTACACCACCGATACCTGCACAGTATTGGAAGTGATGGGACGAAACGCCGGCTGGATCGCGGCTGCTACAGGACTGGCCAGACGATGTGAACAAGACGCACCGCATCTGATATATTTGCCGGAAGCTGTCTTCAGCATCGAGAAATTCGTGGCCGACGTAAAGGCTGTCCAAGCGAAACTGGGAAGGGTGTTCATCGTGGTCGGCGAAGGACTCAAAGATAAAAACGGAAACTACGTTACCACGCAAGTAGGCGACTTCGCCAAAGACTCCTTCGGCCATGTGCAACTGGGCGGGGTGGCGGAAATGCTCAAAAACGTCGTCGAACTACAGGCAGGATTCAAGTGCCGTTACGTCAAACTGGGAACCTGTCAGCGAAACGCGATGCACTTCGCCTCGGCTACAGACGTGGCTGAAGCAGGATTATGCGGCAGAACGGCAGTCAAAGCCGCTATGGCTGGTGAAGTCGGCAAGATGGTGACACTGGTGCGAGAGCAAAATAATAAAAAATACAAATGCAGCACAGGATTGGCCGCCCTTAGTGATGTGGCTAACGGCGAGAAAAAGGTACCGGCTGAGTTTATCAATAAGGATGGAAACTTCATCACGGATGCGTTCCGGGAATATGCCGAGCCTTTGATCCGCGGTGAAGCGGACGTTCAGATCGGTGATGACGGGTTGCCGGTATATGTGCGACTGGAAAAACATATGTTGGAAAAGAAGGCTGCAGGCTATAGGCTGTAGGCTATAGAGTAAAGAAAGAGACCCCCAAATAAATTTGGGGGCTAAATAAAAAGAAAGACCTGGATTCCGCATCAAGTGCGGAATGACAGATTACGAGACCCCCGGCACGTAGGCCGGGGGCATTGGAACGAGAATGTTTAACTTCAAAGTGTATATTGAGGGGAAACACCCCAAGAAGTTCCTGGTGCGGGGAGCGTACGTGTTCGGGCACGATGATGTTCCGCTGCCGGCGGAGATCAATTACGCAAACGGGATACTCAAGTGCGTCAAACGCAGTCCGGGGTTGGGAGGGCTGGTACTGCTCTGGCCGGTGGACGGGGTGGGACAGATCATACTACGCACCACACGCCTTGAAGAACGCCAAGAGCCTTATAACCTGAACCTGGAGCTGGCCCGGTCACGCCTGATGCATCTACTGCAGAAACGCGAAGACTGGGGCTTATTCGACTTCGGCGGTACAGGTGAATTGGCCCAAGTGACGACTGAAGCAACCAACCTGTTTCTAGAGGCCCTGAGCACAGACGATCAGGTTAAAGCGTCCGAGCTGGCGGATAAGTCACTGGCCAAATCAGTGGACGTAGCGGATAAGTGGGCGAAGTTCTGCTCGAAAGTCCTCTTGGAACGCCGAATACAAGCGGGGGCTATGCACTCGACCTGGATGGCCTGCGGAATAAACCCGGCTTGCCTAAACGAAAAATACAGGCAACGATTACGGGAAGGATTCGGACATCTGTATCTGCCGGTCAACTGGCGAGATATAGAACCAATAGAACGACAATTCAACTGGCAGCGTACAGATGAATGGATCAACTGGCTGACAAAACAACGGCTGCCAGTCCGCTGCGGTCCCTTGATAAGCCTCTCGGCACGGAATCTGCCGGACTGGGTGTACCTGTGGGAAAACGACTTCGAAGGTATCCGCGATCTGATGTACGAACACGTGCAACGGATGGTCAGCAGATACGGCGATAGAGTCGCAGCCTGGGACGTAGTCAGCGGAATAAATGCCGAAAACCCGTTCAAGTTCTCCTTCGAACAGCTCATCGAACTGACCAGAGTGGCGGCCTTGGCTACCAAACGATTGGCACCAAGATGCAACGCCATAATAGAACTGGTGCAACCCTGGGGAGAATACCGGGCCAAAAACATGCAAACCGTGCCGGCAGCTATGTTCGCAGATATGTCGGTCCAAAGCGGAGTAAACTTCGACGCCCTGGGAGTCAAACTGCACTTCGGAATAGGAAGAGATGGCTATTTCGTGCGGGACTTCTTTCAGATATCCTCGCTGCTGGATGAGTTCGCTTCACTAGGAAAACCACTGCACATAACCGGAGTGGAAGTGCCCTCCAGCGTGAAGGCTGATCCGGGCGATGCCTGGGGCGGATCAATGACGGCTAAGACAGGTGGCTATTGGCGCAGGCCCTGGGACGATAAACTACAAGCAGAATGGCTGAAGACGTTCGTAAACCTGGCTATATCAAAGCCATTCGTAGAAAGCATCTGCTGGAGCGATCTGTCGGACGCCCACACCCATAATCTGCCGCACTCGGGGCTACTAAAGGAGGATTACAGTCCCAAGCCGGCGCACACAGTCCTGATGAAACTGGCGGAAGAGTACAACGGGCAGCGGGGGCAAACGGTCCATTAGCCATTGTGAAGACCCCCGGCACGTAGGCCGGGGGCATTAGAAGGCAGTCTGCGCAGTTAGGGTTACAGAAGGTCGCGGGCAAAGAGGCTGTTGACGGCGCGGCTGAAAGTCTGGCCGGCGTCAGTAAGGAACTTGTGGGCCTTGACTATTCGCTGGTCGGATTGTTTGAGGTTGAGCTTGCCGGTTGAGCCAACGTGCGTACGCGAGGCAATGGCAGCGGCTGGGTCGCGATCAGTGAGCTTATCCAAATCTTTAGCTGTCTGCTGATAGGCGTCGCGGAAGGGCATTCCCTCAGCGACCAACTCCAAAGCGGCATCTGTGGCAAAAACAGTCGGATCAAAGCCGGCCAGCAAGGCAGGTTCGTTAACCTTCAATTTCTCAAAGGTGAGCTTAATGGCTCGAACACAGCCGATAGTAGTATCCAGACCTCGCATGAAAGGGGCCTTGGTCTGCTGTAAATCACGATTATAACCGGAAGGCAGGCCGGTCAAGATCGAAAGCATCTCTGTCAGAGCAGCAGTGACGGTAGAAGTCTTGGCCCGGACCAACTCCAGGCCGCAAGGATTACGCTTCTGCGGCATGATGCTTGAGCCGGTGCAAAGCTCCTCGGGGATGCTAAAATAACCAAACTCGGGCATAGAGAAAATAATCAAATCCTGAGACAGACGCGAAAGGTCCACGCAGACCTGGGCGGCGGCAGAAAGAATGATCGACTCGATCTTGCCGCGCGTGTGGTTGGCATAGAGCACGTTATTGGTCAGGCGAGCAAAGCCCAGCAAATCAGATGTGTATTGGCGGTCAATAGGCAAGGGCACGCCATAACTGGCGGCTGAGCCGAGCGGGCACTGATCGTTCAGCTTGAAGGCGCAAAGCTGTAAGTCCACGTCGTCCAGCAGAGACTCCATGAAGGCTGCGGACCAGAGAGCTAAACTCGAAGGCATGGCCCGCTGCATATGAGTCCGGCCAACCATGGGAACATTGCGGTGCTTGTCAGCAAAATTCAGCAAAATAGTAGCCAATTCCAGGCTGTTCTGGATGAGTAACAACATCTGAGCTTTGCCGAAAATCCGCAGAGCGGCAATGACCTGGTCGTTGCGCGAGCGGGCGGTGTGAATGCGCTTGCCCAAGTCGCCAAGCTTGTCGGTCAGGCGGTTCTCAATGGCTGTGTGGCAGTCTTCCTGCTGAAGCTGGATGGTGAATTTGCCGGCGCGGGCGTCGTCGATGATCCCAGCTAACTCGGCAATCAACTTGTCGGCCTGGTCGGGTTCTAAAATACCGATCTTGGCCAACATGCAGGCATGGGCAGCCGAGGCAATACAGTCGGGCTCGACGAGCTGCAGGTCCAGCAAATAATCGTCGCCGACCGTGAAGCGGTGCAGCTCTTTGTCGATCTTGTAACCCTTGTCCCAAAGTCGCGTCATGAGGTTCCCTCTTTAGCCGCAGATTACGCGGAAGCAGAAAGAAAAATAAGAGTTTTTTTTGACGCTGATTTCGCTGATTCCGCTGATAAGAGAAAAAAAGAAAAATTAGCCACAGATTTCAAAAAAAACAAATCCGATTATTTCCTCTTCATGGCAGCGACGCGTTTGGCCAAGATCTCAAAGGGAAGGCCGCGTATCTTGGCGGCGTTGGCGGACCAACGTTGATCGAAGCCACTGGCCTTGATCGAGCGAATCTCACGGCTAAACAGCGAAGAACTCGAAACACGCTTGGTGATCGTGATGTTACCCTTATACAGCGAAGCAGTCAGTTGGCCATTAACCACGTCCTGAGTGGCCAAAACAAAGGCATCCAAAGCGCTCTTGAGCGGATGGTACCATTGGCCGTGATAGGTCATATAAGCCCAGCGGTCATCGACGATCTTCTTGAAGTGGATTTCCTCCTTGGTCAGGCACTGAGCCTCAAGATCGCGGTGAAGTTTTAATACTACCTGGGCGCCAGGGGCCTCGTAAATCTCGCGGCTCTTGAGAGACATGATGCCGTCTTCAAACATGTCAATCAAGCCAATACCATTGCGGCCGGCAATGACGTTTAGCTCACAAACCAAATCGTCCAAAGGCAGTGCTTTTCCGTTGAGCTTAGTGGGCAGGCCCTCACTGAACTCGACTGTAACGGACTCGGGGCTCTCCTGGGCCTTGGCCGGTGGGACATACCACATCCAGATGTCGTCGGGAAGAACCTGGTCAAGGTCGATGGCGCCCGAGGCAATCGAACGGCACCAAAGGGTCTTGTCGTCCCCGCCGGTTATGCCCTCAGTAACGGGAACTCCCCAGTGCCGACAAAGCTCCTCCTCCTGCGAACGAGTCAAATCGAAATCACGCACCGGAACCAAAACCTTCAAGTCCGGAGCAAACATTTTGAAAACGTTGTGCATACGATATTGGTCGTTGCCCTTGCCGGTGGAGCCTTCCAATATGGCATCACAACCACGCTTCAAAGCTTCCTGAGCAACAATGCGAGCAACCAATTGGCGAGTCATCGAAGTGCTGACCGGGTAGCCGTTGTAATCGGAGTTGGCCCGAATGGCCTTGTTGAGCCATTCATCGCTGAACTCCCGGCGGGCGTCGATAACAATAGGCTCAATGCCCAACTGCTTGGCCTTGCTGTTGCCCAGATCGATTTCCTCCTGACCCTGGCCGACGTCAATGGTAATGGGGACAATCTCCTGGGCTCTATAAACCCGACGCAGTAACTCAATGGCCAAAGATGAATCCAGTCCGCCCGAATAGGCGACGGCAACCTTGTTGACCGAGGGGACCTCATATCCGGCTACTTTCTTCTCAATGTCTGAAACTGTCATCGTAACTTCCTATTCATACGAGGCTAAAACGGACCCGGCTGAGTCAACCGGGCTGGGCAAAAGAAAATCTTAACAAGTTCAGGAGTTCTGAGCAACGGCAAAAAAATGCCGTTTTCCCGGGCTGGGGAAGATAAATGACACCAATATTCCGAAAAAGACCCATAATAAGCCATATTTGGCTTGACAAAAAAGGGCATTCCGGTTATAATTCTTAGCGTCTTTTTCATAATAGGGAACAGAGAGAGTTCCCCTGTAAAATTTTTAGTCGGTCAGGGCCTGGCGAACCGATCGCACGGCCAGAAGAACTTTAGACCGTTCAATGCCTGGATAGAGAGAGAGACCTTGTGGAAAACATCCCCGTCGGCTCGTGCCGACGGGGATGTTTTCCTTTGTACACATGGCCGGTGCTGTTGACTACGCAGTATTAAATAGATATAAAGGCTGCTTATGGCAGAAGTTAATTTTACCAATCTGGTCGAAAACAGTCAGCCAAAACGCCGCTTGACCAGAATCGGAATATTCATCCTGATTGGGGTGGGCCTGCTGCTGTGGAGCCTACTAGTAGGCGCGGGCAGCGAACGGGGGGAATTCGTGAGCCTGATGCTGCTGTGGATAATCCTGATCGGGGTGCTGGTGAGCATATTCATCAACGCGGCCCGGCGGCAAGGAATCATAAGGTGCTCGAGAAAGGCAGCGGACCTGTGCCTTTTGGAACGCTGGGACGAAGCCATAGAACCACTGCAAAAGGTTCTGAATAAGCCGGTCAATCAGCCTCAGATACGATACCAGGGACTGCTGGAACTGGCGGGCGTGGCAGAGCATACGGGTAAACTGGATCAATCCAGGCAAATATACCAAGCTATCGGGCAGGAACAACCACATGGGCCGCTGGGACGGCTGGCCTTGGTGGGAGAAGCTATCGTGCTGCTGAAACTAGACCAGCTGGCAGACGCAGAAGCGGTTATCCGTCGGCTGGAGGTCAGCGTGGAAGGACCGGGACTCAAATCACTGGTTTTGCTGGCCCGGCTCTACCAACAGATCAAAACCGGTCACTACAGTGAGGCTCTGGAAGATGAAGCAAATAAATGTGAACTGGCCCGTCTGGGACTGAGCACCAAAGCTGGGTACGTCTATGGAATGCTAGCATTGGCCCATAAAAACCAAACGGAAAACCAGGACCAGGCCAAAAAATATTGGCGGCAGGCAACAATGCTCATCAGGCCGGAGAATCTAGTGCGAAAATTTCCCGAATTGGCCCAACTCGAACAGGCATACCCAAGCGCGAACGGACTGCCGGAGGCTCCTGAGGTAAAATAGGAAAAATGCTCGGCAACCAAGAAGTACAAAAAATCATTGGCCGTATCGATACCGGTATCCGCCTGGGAAGGCTGATCCGCATCGCGATATTTGTCGGGCTCATCTATAGCTTGGTAATAGAACGACAGAGCAACATAAGCAATGCCATACTGATAGGTGTGGGTGTGGTCTGGGTAGCCTTAGGTATCCGGGCCAGACGCAAGGCAGATCAGACAACGGCGGCCAGCCAAATGATCGCCAGCGGAGGACTGACCCAAGCAGCCGGGATGTTGCTGGAAGTCTGTCGGGGGTTCTGTCTGCATAAGCCGGTGGCCCTGATGGCCTGCCACAATCTTGCGGTGATCCTCCAGAAACAACGGCAGTGGCCGGCAGCATGGCAACTGTGCGAATTAGTGCGGAGCTGGGCGGACAAAAGACTCGGAGAATTACGCATCCTCTCCGAATCCGTCCGAGCTGAGTGCAGCTTGGCCATGAATAATCTTGGGGCAACATACGAATCACTGTCAATACTCAGCAGGCTGGAACTAAGCGTGACCGAAAGGCTGAGCGTGCTGCCGACAGAAATAAACTACTGCCTGCAAGTGGGTCAGCCCGAAGCGGTTATGAACGATCTGCCCAATAAAGTGACTCTGGCGGCTATGCTGCCGACACAACTGGCAGGAGCAACGCACGCGTCCATGGCCCTGGCGGCCCACGCAGCAAAGCAAATGGCCAGAAGAGACTGGCTGTGGGAAAGAGCTACGCTGTACTGCCCGGCTGAAGAGCTGCTGGCCCAACGGCCAGGGTTGCAGGACGTAGCTAAACAGAGGAAATCATAAAGAAGCCCCCCGGCACGTAGGCCGGGGGCATTCAAATACCCCCACAGGTCGTCCTACAGGGTTGCAGGTTACTCAATAGGTAGATATAATCAAGCCCAGTAAGGGCCAATCGCAGGTGAAAGTCCAAACTTGTTCAGCAACAGCAACGGAGAGCTTCTATGACCATCCTTAGGCTCCTGACCGGGCTAACTGTGATTATGCTGGCCATGAACAGCCTGCCGGCGGCTGCTCAGTACCTCCAAACTGAGCCGGAGAAGACCGAGGCGGCTGTCTCAACCATGCTCAGCAACCTGGCCCAATGCGATGCCCACTGCAAAAAATACAACATCCAGGCTGTGGTGAGTCTTCTGGACGCTGCCAGACGATTGGACGCTACCAACTATAAAGCTACCGAGCTGTTGGCTGAAAGTCTGCAAGCACTGGGAGACATCCAGGCGGCTGCCCAGGCCCTGGATGAATATGTGGCTATGCAACCAGAGGATGAAGTGGCCTTGGCCAAGCGGATATCCCTGGGTTTGGAAAACCTACAAACAAGCGAAGACCGGCAAATGTACCTCTGGCGCCTGGCTAACCAGGCACAAATACCGTCCGGCGTACGCGGAGTGATCTATCAAGAGCTGGCCCGGCTGAGCCTGGAATCGGCCGACGAAGCAAATGCTCGAGGATTTCTTAACCAGGCCATCAAGGTAGATAAGTATGCCCTGGGCGCCCGGCAAAAAATGCTTGAGATGTTGACCAGCCAAGGAGTCGGTACGGTTCCACGGGTCGGACTACTGGCCCAAATGGTGGCTATCAACCCTCTGCGCCTGCAAATAGTCTGGGATTTCGCCAAGGGCCTGGATGAACTGGGGCTGCATAAAGAGGCCCAGAAATGGTACAAATACGCCCTGGGGGTACACCTGGCAGGGGCTGGCGACACGGAGGTGGGCAGCGAAGAACTGCTGGATATGGCCAGCAGCTATGTACTCAGCAAAGACTACAGCAAGGCTATGCTGGTACTGAATCGCATATCAGCACAAAACGGCCAACACGTGGGCGCGTATGTCTGGATGGCCAGGGCAACTTCAGGATTGGGGCAAACAGAACAAGCCCAGAAATATCTGGACGCGGCGGAAAGACTGTTGCTTCAACGGGCCCAAGGAAATTCGGACAACACTGAAGCAGCAAAACAACTGGCCTGGTTCTATCTGCAAGATAGGCCGAACGCAGCCAAAGCCATGGAATGGGCCCAAAAGGCTGTAGATCTGGATGCAGAGGATAGCCAGGCTCAGCTACGCCTGGGATTGGCTCTGCTGGCTAACGGGAAAATCGACGAGGCCCAAGTAAAACTCGAACCGCTGAGCAAAGATGATCCCTGGGCTCGCCTGGGGCTGTTACGTATTCTAGTGGCTGGCGATCATACGCCTGAGCAGGCCCAGCAGGCCTTCAGCGAGGCCCTCGGTAGTCATTTCGGCGGATGGGTGGGACTGGCAACACGTGAACTGGCCAGAGCCCAAAATGTCGATATTCCTATAGAGCAAGCTCTTGCACAATTACAGTCAAACATCTTGAGCCAACTAGGCAGCCCGGCTGAGCTGAGAGATTTCTACCGTCATCCCCAGGACTATCTGTACCTGAAACTGCAGCCGAATCAAGCAAGCTTCAACCCCGGCGAACCCATACTCCTAAATATCTCCCTGACGAACATGGGCTCGCTGACGATAACCATGGGGCCGGGGATGATGATAGAGCCCAGGATAGTTCTGTCGGCTCGACTAAGCGGCGGGCTGCAAAAAGAACTGAAATACTACGACTTCGTTTCCCTGTATAAAAAACGGGCCTTGGGACCCGGTGAAGGTATCAGCAGCACAGTGCGTTTGGATCGAGGCGAACTGCGCAAACTACTGCGGGCGAATCCGCAGGAAGCAGTAACCATCAGAGTCTCCTGTATTCTGGACCCGCAGGCAGTGGGACAGGATGAGTATTTGCCGTCGCTGGGAGGGCAAATGAGCAAAGAAGTAGTCCTGGTCCGGCACGGCTTCAGGCCAGGCCCACAGGCCATGCAGCGACTATACGGGCTGCTCAAAAACGGTCCGCTACGAGATCGCATCGCCTCGGCCGTCATTCTGGGCGACCTAATGGCTAATATGCAATCGCCAACAGCACTGCCCCAGGGCCGTACGCCACGGACCATAGATGATCAAAAGGTAACGGCTGAGTTAATCAAGGCAGCTAAAACGTCCGATTGGCGAGTAAGAGCATGGCTGGGTGAAGCACTGCGAAACGTCAGACTTACTCCCGAACTCAGCAAGGCCCTGGCCGAGCAGATCCGCGATCCGCATTGGTTCGTACGATTCATGGCTGTCAGAGCAGCGGGTGAACGCGGGGCTGGCTGGCAAGAAATACTCAAACATGTAGCTCAGACAGACCCCGACGAACTGGTCAGGCAAATGGCTGTCAGCTACGTCGGGCCCGCCAGCTAAAGCAGAGCCAAAACCAGAGGGCTAATATGGTCGATAGGTTGTTTGAGGCCGCCTCTGTGAGGGCGTCCGGGTCCGATAACCCATAGCAGTGTCCTGGGTATGATGTCAGCAGCAAATACGCCCCAAAATGATCATCACGAACTAGACAAACGGCGCGAGCGGCTGGTAGTAGTCCGCTGGATATTTATCCGCGTGGTACACCTGGCCATCTTCGGGTTCAGCCTGTTCGGGGCCTTCCTGCTGCGGTTCGATTTCTCGACTGTCCCTGATCCGGATGCAGGCAGACCCGACTGGTGGGCGGCACATTTCTTCCCCGTGGTCTGGTTCGTCGTTCCCATGAAATTCCTGGTCTTCCAGTACTTCGGACTCTACCGAGGATGGTGGCGCTACGTAGGAATGCGCGATCTGCTGGCGGCACTTAAAGGCACCTGGGTGAGCACGGCCTTCTTTCTGGGCTTCGTATATGTAGCCCGATACGTCGGAGGCAACCTACTGGATATGCCGCTGCTTACGGGCTGGCCAAGATCGATATTCCTGCTGGACCTGATGCTGACCATCGGAATGGTCTGCGGAGTACGCATATTGGTACGCTTCTACTACGAGGCCTGGCGGCCAATAGCTAAGGAAGGACTCAAACGCCTGTTGATCATCGGGGCAGGTAGCGCCGGCGAGACAGTACTGCGGCAAATCCGACGGACCCCGGTTGAACAATACGAGGTGGTTGGATTCGTCGATGACGATGTACATAAAGGACATCTCCTGCTTCACGGTGTGCCAGTGCTGGGAACGATAGACCGGCTGGGGACCATCTGCAAAAGATACACGGTCGAAGAACTACTCATCGCCATACCCGGGGCCGGCCGAGAGCAGATGAGAGATATCATCGAACGATGTCAGGCCACCAAGCTGCGCTTCCGGACGATCCCGGCGATGAGCGACCTGATCGACGGAAAAATCACTATCTCACAGATCCGCGACGTGGATATCAACGACTTGCTGGGCCGAGCGCCGGTGACGCTGGATACCAAAGCTGTCGGGGAGTTCCTCACCGGCAGAGTAGTGCTGGTTACCGGAGCCGGCGGAAGCATCGGATCAGAAATATGTCGACAAGTACTGCGCTTCGCCCCGTCGCGACTCGTGGCTCTGGAACAGGCCGAAAACCCCCTCTTTCATATGGAACGAGAGGTAAACAAACTCTTCAGCCATGTCCCCTGGGTGAGCTATATCTGCGATATCTGCGACGCCGAACGCGTGCAAGATATATTCAAACGGGAAAAACCACAGGTGATTTTCCATGCCGCAGCACATAAACATGTGCCGTTGATGGAACGAAACCCCGGCGAAGCAATCAAAAACAACATCTTCGGCACCAGGACCATATCCCTGGCGGCCATCGAGTCAGGCAGCGAAGCGTTCGTGACTATCTCCACCGACAAAGCAGTCAACCCCACCAGCGTGATGGGAGCCAGCAAACGCGTGGCCGAAATGGTTATCCAAGACCTGGAAACTCGTTCAAAGACCAAGTTCGTGACCGTCCGCTTCGGAAATGTACTGGGATCAAACGGATCGGTAGTGCCGATCTTCAGAAAACAAATCCGAGACGGCGGGCCGGTGACCATAACCGATGAACGTATGACCCGCTACTTTATGACCATCCCCGAGGCCTCGCAACTGGTGCTCCAAGCTGCGGCCATGGGAAAAGGCGGTGAAATATTCGTACTGGATATGGGGGAACCAGTCAAAATCGTAGATTTGGCCAGGGAACTGATCAGACTCTCGGGACTTCGGCCGGAAACCGATATCGAAATCGTCTTCACTGGAACACGGCCAGGGGAAAAACTCTTCGAAGAACTCTCCACCAAAGGCGAAGACATGGTGCCGACCAGTCACGAAAAAATATTCGCCTGGCGACATCGCCAGAACGATCCGGAGCAGATAAAACATATTCTGGAAGCATTTCGAGAAGTACTGGCCAAGGACTCCAACGGGGCGGTCGTGGAAGCACTGCGAAAGGCAGTTCCCGAATTCGTTCCGCCCGGCGAAAGCCGCTGAGGCCAGCGAAGCAAACGAAAACACTATCCTACCGCTGCAACTACCCAGGGGTGCAGTTTTGTGGAAATCATAAAGATAACCCCCGGTAAAACCGGGGGCTAAATATAATATAATCCACAAAATCCTAATCATCCACTACCCCGGCCAAGGCTTGACGGTAAAGCCCAAAAGATATACTCTGATCCAAGACGCCGGGTGAGGTATGTGCCGCCCGGTCAACCATATTCAAGGGAGCCTACATTAATGCCTCGCAAACCGATAATCGAACTGAAACAGATCGACCCCAACAAAATAGTGGCCACCATTGAAGATATCCGAAAAATTATACCCCATCGCTATGAGTTCGAGATGCTCTCAGGCATCCTCCACGATGACTTCGAAAACCATAAGATCGTAGCCTACAAAGATGTAACCGAAGATGCTTTCTGGGTACGGGGACATCTTCCCAATCGGCCGATTATGCCCGGGGTGCTCATAGTGGAAGCGGCTGCCCAAATGACCTGCTACCATAGAATGCGCTGGATCCACGATGGTCAGTTCGTCGGTTTCGCCCGGCTGGATGAGGTGAGCTTTCGGGGGCAAGTTGTACCGCCCTGCAAACTGATCCTGATGGGCGAAATGGTGGGTATGTCATCTCGCCGAGTGATCTGCCACGCCCAAGCGTTTGTCAATTCAACTATGGTCTTTGAAGGCAGAATTACCGGTATGCCCTTGCCCTTCCCAAAGTAAACGACTAACGGTATGGATTTCGACGACTCCATAGAAGTACCCGGCGATCAGGACCTGAAGCACTGGACGCTGAAACTGCCCGCCAAAGCGGGAGTCTATCTACTGTGGGGCGAGAAAAACGAACCAATTCTATTGGCTACCGCCGGCAACGTGCGGGCGGCAGTACGACGAAAACTCCAAGTGAATACAGATCAAACCGGCAAGCAACGCACCCAATTGGATAAAATCACCAAAGGACTAAGCTGGATACAAGCTAACTCAACCTTCGTGGCCTACGGGCAGTTTCATCAACTGGCTCGAAAAATCTATCCGGAAAAATACCGGCAAATGCTGGGCTTCAAAGACGCCTGGTGGGTAAAAATATGTCTCTCGGAGCGGATAGGCACAATGCGGGCAAGCAAAAAAATAGCTGTGCCCGGACCCGATGAGTACATCGGGCCCTGGCCAAACGCAAAAGCAGTAAAAAACTTCATCGACCTGGCTACGGATATGTACGGCTTGTGCAGGAACTATGAAATGCTCAGGAAAATGAACTCAAAAAAAATCTGCACCTACGCCCAAATGGCTAAGTGCTGCGGGGTGTGCCTGGGGAAAATGTCGGCCAAGGAATATCGCGGACTGCTGGAGGAAGTGGTGGGCTGGGCTGAGCGAGAAAAACGACTCGAAAAACAAGAACAACTCAAAGAACAAATGAACCAAGCTGCGGAAAAGTTGGAATTCGAGGCAGCAGCCAACAAAAAAAAACTCCTCAAAAGAATGATCGAACTGGAGAACCAAGACACCGTCTGGGCAGGGAACCTGCGGCAATTTGGGGTTCTGGTTATTGCTCCGGGGGCTGACCGTAAGCATATTCAGCCCTGGCGAGTAAACGGGGGAACTATCCAATCCGGTGAGGCAATGGAACTGGACCAAATCGAAACACAAATC
>JAACET010000122.1 GCA_011682385.1 Actinomycetota bacterium
AATAAGCGTCGCGTGCCGGGCGAGGGAAAGGTGTGACCAGCAGGATAAGAGCCCTCTACTGTGGGCTAGAACGGCACGGACTGTAGAACTTGCCCAGCCTCTATCAGGAGACACCTTTCCCATGGAACAACCAATATGCCTGTTCGGACCAGGAGAAGGATACTATAGGCCCTGGCCCGGCAAGGACTATCAGCCTGGACAGAGCCTCAGGAGTATTCACAGAGCCCTTAGAAAGCTCGGGGCCCTATTTTGCAGCCAGAAATACCGAGCCCAGCAAAAGCGGGATAACCATGTACGAATCCCGCCGGCAGAACCGCCCCACGGCTCGGAAATCATCAGAAGACCTGGCCTAGGCTATACCGCCGGCAAGAGGTACTTTACCATAGAGCCGACCATGTGGGAGGTAAGTTATGAATGTAACACCGAGACAGATGGATATCCTGCGTCTGATCAGAGACTATCGACTCAACCGTGGCTTTTCCCCGACCATGCAGGAGCTGGCAAACCAACTCGGCATCAGCAAAGTTACCGTATTTCAGCACGTCGAGGCCCTAGAAGGAAAAGGGCTGCTGAAACGGTCTCGGCACAAGGCACGCTCTTTGGCACTAAGTGAGAAGGTAGAATTCGAAGACGCTGCCGGGGGGTCCCTGCCGTTGATGGGCTATATCGCTGCAGGCACCCCGATCGAAGCTATCCAGGGGGACCAGAAGCTGGATGTCACTTCTATGTTCGCCGGCCAAGGCAATACCTTCGTCCTTCAGGTCCGCGGCGACAGTATGATCGATGAGCAAATCCGAGACGGCGACTTCGTAGTCGTACAACCCCAAGCCGAACCCAAGAATGGGCAGACTGTCGTGGCCCTGCTGGAGGACGGCGAAGTGACCCTCAAACAACTCCACCGGGAAGCCAAGCGAATACGGCTCCAGCCGGCAAACAAGGCCTATAAGCCAATATACGTGGCTCCAGAGAAAGTCACCATTCAGGGTGTGGTAGTCGGAATGCTCCGCAAATATCGGTAGACAATACTTCGGTCCCAAAAGAGCTGAGAGCGAACCGCCTTAGCCCTTATCGGCTGAGATCAACGCAGACCCACGTCGCCGGCGGCGCTTGGGTCGACCCTCCACTGCAACCGGATGTTCCCGAAGTACAATCCCTTCACGGGCCTGGGCCAGCGCCCAGCGCGCATCAGCGGCAAAGGCATCGGCTCCTACTTCTATCCAGAGCCCCTCGGCTCGATTAAAGACCCCGCCGGAGGCTAACACCGCAGTGTGCGGTGAGGCACCCATACGGTGGAGCATCTGCAAAGTACGCCGGACTTCCGGAATGCCTCCGGGCTCGGTCCCGAAGTAAACAAGCAGCTCCGGCTGTACATGGCCAACAAGCTGTATCAACTCGTCCATCGGCACCCCGCTACCTACAAAACGAACCTCCCAGCCGTCGGCCTCGAACAGATCGGCCATAATCTGGGCTCCCAACTCATGGCCTTCAACATCAGAGCAAGAGACAATGACTTTCTGCCCGGTTGGTTCGAGCTGAGGTAATTCCGCCTGCATCTGGTCGGCTAGGGCCCGATTGATCCGGACGGCCTGATGCTCGGTGACGAAATCAATCCGATCAGATCGAAATAACTCAGAAATATGCTCCATACAAACCCAAATAACATCCAGCAACAAGTCGGCTCCCGCAATTCCCTGGGCCTGGGCCTCCCGCAGCAAGGACCTGCACTGGCGCCGGTCTCCCTCCAAAAGAGACCCCAGATAACGATCTTGTAGTTTTTCAACAGATTTCACAAATCTATCCTCCTAAGCCCGTGACAAATATTCCCATTTCCTACTACAACAACAACCGATAAGAGAGATAACATAGGCAAGCTGGGTACTATGTCGTCTTCCTGCTCAATAATTCTTTAGCTAAACACCCTATACTTCCTATATTACCATAGTCGGTCTTATATACGGATGCCCAAGCCATAATCGGTCCCGCCTAAAGACCCCACAGGCTAGCAGAGCTACAAGACTCCTGGCACTCACCTAACCTATTGCCACATAACACCCTAAGAACACTCAGGGTATAATTATCACCAGGTGTCCAGTCTGTCCGCGGGTACACTCAAAGACGCTGATTCCGACAGGTTTCTCTAAGAACTGAAGTTACAGATGGGGCGGAAAATTTATCGGTCCTTGACGAACCAGATTCGCTAGATACATGTATAATTAATACAGAGAATACTAGTTTCGAAGTGTACGATTTCTCTAATGTGCGGAAAGGTAAGCCAATGGTCAGAAGTACCACGGATCGGTACAAGAGGCGTTCTGGGCCTGGCGAGAATCCCACGGTGCGATTTACATCTGCCGGACGGCAGCTGACTATAGCCGACCGAGAAATAATCAAACGCCGTGTCCTGGAAGACCTGGCCTTCGTGGACCATCCATCCTTCCAGCAGTGCGGCTTAGAGTCCCTCAGCGGAACCGACGGTGTCTTGGCGGGAGAGATGGCGCCGTTCTCTAAACTGCTTTCGCGGGAACAGGAGAAGGAGCTTTTTTTACGCATGAACTATGCCAAGTACCGGCTGCGCGAAGAATCACGACGCGCTCGAAAGGACCGGATGCCCATCGGGACCGCCAAAAAAATCCTTCAATTACACCGCTTGGAATCTCACATGCGTGATCATTTAGTAGAAAGAAACCTGCCCCTGGTCCTATCGATGGCCAAGAAAACGAATATCCGGGGCGTAGACTTCGGGGACATGGTCAGCGAAGGCAACATGGCCTTGCTGCGAGCAGTGGACGGATTCGATTGCTCGAGAGGCTTTAAATTCAGCACCTACGCCTGCCGTGCAATAATGAAGAGCTTCGCCCGTCTGGCGACCAAAACAATTCGGCAGCGGTCGCGATTCCCTACAGAATTCGATCCGGCTTACGAGAAGAGCGACTGGGCTGAAACCCAACGCGAGGAAGCAGCTCAATATTGCACAGAAGAATTAGTCAAGATACTACAGTCCAATAGCGCCGGCCTCTCGCCGGCAGAGTTGGCGGTAATCAAAGGGCGCTTTGCCTTCGAAGACGGCCAGAACCGTAGAACTCTGGTAGAGATGGGACAAATCCTGGGACTGACCAAAGAACGCATTCGGCAAATACAGAAAAAGGCTATCGGTAAACTGCGCGAGGCTCTGGAGGCTAAGTTGCTTGGCGAGTGAACCTGGCGGAGTGAGAGCGAAACCCGCCTATCCCCGGCTGAAAGGGAGAATCAGCCGGGGATGTTTTATTGGTGGGGGTATTGTATTTGACGGCAGGGACCAAATGCGTAAGATTGGGCGCAAGATGTTATTTCACAGTAGATGGTTCTAAACGATGAGGAAATTATGCCCACTGTTCAATCGCAACGTTTGCAGAGCTTGCCTCCGTATCTGTTCATAGAGATAGACCGAAAGAAACGCCAAGCCTTGGCTGAAGGTAGAGATATTATCAACCTGGGTGTCGGTGATCCGGATCAGCCCACACCGGGCTTTATTGTGGAGGCTATGCAGAAGGCTACGGAGAAGTCAGCTAACCATCGCTATCCGTTCGACGAGGGCGTACCGGAGTTTCGGCAAGAGGCGGCGAAATTCCTCAAGGGCCGATTCGGCCTGGAAGTCGACGCCCAAAGCGAGTTAATCACCGTAATCGGGTCCAAGGACGGTATATCCCATTTGCCGTTGGCAGTGGTTAACCCCACAGATGTAGTGCTGGTACCACAGCCGGGATATCCGGTGTATCAGAGCGCTACCTTATTCGCCGGCGGCGAGCCCTACATCATGCCCTTGACAGAAGAGAATGGCTGTTTGCCGGACCTGAAAGCCATACCGGAGGAGGTGGCCAAAAGAGCTCGGCTAATGTACCTGAATTACCCGAATAACCCGACGGCTGCGGTGGCTGATCGGAGCTTCTATGAGGAGGTAGTGGATTTTGCCCAGCGATATGACCTTCTGGTTGCCTCGGACGCGGCATATTGCGAGACCTATTTTGGCGATCGGCCCATGAGTATGCTGGAGGTGGATGGGGCTAAGGATGTGACTATTGAGTTTCATTCGTTGAGCAAGACATTCAACATGACCGGATGGCGGCTGGGATTTGCTGTGGGCAACAGCACGGCGGTTTCGGCTTTGGCGCGACTCAAAGGCAACATGGACTCGGGACAATTCAATGCCATCCAATGGGCAGGAGTCGAGGCCCTGGCCAGGTGGGATGGCCCTGAGGTACAAGCTATCCGGGATACGTATTGCCAAAGGCGCGATGCCCTGGTAGACGGTTTGAATAGTAAACTCAATTGGGAGGTCAGAAAACCCCAGGCGACCTTCTACGTGTGGATAAAGTGCCCGGATGGAATCGACTCTATGGCGTTGGTAGGCAAACTCCTGGATGAAGCGGACGTGGTTACTATTCCGGGAGTCGGTTTCGGCTCGGCTGGGGAGGGTTATATAAGAGCGGCCCTAACCGTTGATGTCGAGCGAATCCGCGAGGCAGTTGACCGCATCGCAAAAGTGAAGTTCTAATGGCAGACACAGAGGTAGAAAGGCCCAAAGAGACATTGGCCTATATCGGCTTGGGCTCGAACCTAGGCGATCGTGAGGCTATGCTGGAAAAAGCTCTGCGTTGTCTGCGTGAAGAAGAGGCCCTGCAGGTGCATAAGGTCTCGAGTTGGTATTTCACGGAGCCGGTAGGCGGGCCAAGAGGACAGGAAAAATATCTCAACGGCGTAATCGAAGTGGTGACAAGCCTGCGGGCCCAGGAGTTACTGGATAGACTGTTGGCCATAGAAAATCGGCTAGGACGAAAACGAATTCAACGGTGGGGGCCCAGGTGCATCGACTTGGATTTACTCTTATATGGCGAGGAGGTCATCAAAACCGAACATCTGCAGGTGCCGCACAAACGAATACCCGAGCGGGAGTTTGTATTGCGGGGTCTGGCAGAGATCGCTCCTGAGGTAAAGCATCCGATACTGGGTAAAACGGCCAGACAAATGCGGCAAAAGATACTTGAAGAAGATAAAGGTACATAGCTGTGGCGGAAGATACGAAAAACGGGGCGACATTGATCTGTGTAACCGGAGTGGTCGGCGCAGGCAAGACCACCCTGGCCCGTAAGCTGGGACAGACCTTGGCGGCAAAGGTTCTGGAAGAAGAGGTATCGGGAAATGAGCTCTTGGAAGACTTCTACCAGGACCCTGAACAATACGCCTTGCCGGTGCAGGCTAAATTTCTGCTGAGCAGATTCAGCCAACTGAGGGCTGATCGCTGGTACAAAGAAGGAATCGTGGTAACCGATTACCTCTTCGACAAAGACACCGTGTTTGCACAATTGAATCTGAAAAACCCGGAGCTTCAGAGCCATCGGGGATTGTGGCGGATGCTGAAGGACCGGGTGCGACAGCCAAACGCCATAGTCTATCTGCAGGCCGAGCCGGAACTGCTGCTGGAGCGGATTCATCAGCGGCATCGGTCCTTCGAGCAGGGCATAACAATGGAATACCTGCAGCGGCTGGCGGACGGTTACGAAAAGATGCTGGCTGATTACGAACACTGTCCGATTATACGCATATCCAGTGCTTCTGAACCGGCCAGGAACCAGCAGAGCTGGAAGGAATTGCTCAGGCAACTCGTGGCAACTGTGCCACAATTGTCCGGAAAAATCGATGGAAATTGCCCGAACGATAAATGAGATTCGCCGTCTAGTCAGCGCAGCCAAAGAAGCCAAGCAGACGGTCGGGTTTGTGCCCACGCTGGGGGCATTGCACGACGGGCATCTAAGCTTGATCAGGCAAGCCCGAAAAGAAACTGATTTTGTGGTAGTGAGCATATTCCTGAATCCGACACAGTTCGGTCCCGGCGAAGACCTGAACAAATATCCTAAACAAGAGCAGCAGGACCTGGACCTTTGCCGTAAAACAGCAGTGGACGCTGTCTTTTTACCGGGCGTCAAGCAAATGTATCCTCAAGG
>JAACET010000034.1 GCA_011682385.1 Actinomycetota bacterium
TATCACCAGCTTGGGGGACCGCGGGCAGGTCGCGCGAGAGTGTAAGCGTGTCGGTTACATCGTCAAACTGGTCGATGTGGAAAAAACACGCCTGTAGGTCCGGAGTAGCGGTATCCGCGTCGAAGAAGCCGATCGCACCGTCCCAGTAACCGGCAGCCTGCGTCAAATCAGCATCGGTGATCGTCCGGGCGTCAGCACTGTCGACACTGTACTGCGTCAACGCTTCGCCGTCAGCGGTAAGGTATCTGGAAGGAAAGTACGTCTGTAATTTATCGGCTGTTGGTGTTGCCATTGTTATGAGCCTCCTATTGTGAAGGTAAAGGTGTCAGGTATTGCCCCTTCGATAACGCTCAGGCTGCTCGGGGCCTCGGGAACGTCCGTCGCATAAAATCGCCAACTCTGCCGAGTCGATTCGTTGCCGTATTGATCGACGGCCTCGACCCGCAGGAAGTGCCATACTCCGCCTGTACCGGTCAACCGAATCGGACAATGTACCCGGCACAGTTCACTGTTATCCCGAGCGGGCCTGTTATAGATGCGGTGTTCGGCTATACCGGCCGTGCGGTGATAAATCCGATAGCGAATAGCCTCGAGAAGTGGTGCCCAGACCAGCAGCGGCTGTGTGTTCGGCTTGATCTGCGTTGTGACGACGACTGGTTGGTCTTGTGGTATGTCGTGGATTTCTAGGCAGAGCACGTCGCTGGCTGAAAATGAAATACGGACGTTACGCTCGGCGGTGTCCACAATCAGCGGCCCGACGATCTTGCGGCCGTTGGCGAATATCCAGCTAATGTCACTGGCGTCACCAGACGTCCAGTGCACACGACACCGTCGGCTATCAAGCAGCGTTATGCGATAGTTCTCATTTTGCATTGCGGGCCTTGTCTATCAGTTTCTCGAATTTCTGCCAGTCAGGCATGGTACCTTGTTGCTGATATTGCCTGCGTGCGTTTCGTAGGGCGATATGCAGGGCTAACCAGCGTTGCGATTCGTCTTCGGCCTCGTGCAAATGGCCGATTGCCCGTAGTCGATATGCGTATCCATCGTGAGTTTCGCCCAGGAGCACATAGGCTGCGCCGATGTGCTTTTCCACACATTCAATACATGACTCGCGCGTCGGTTCCAACTTGGCCCCCAGCGCGTTTGGATTACATTTGCATGCGACTTGTCGCAGACTAGCTCCTGTGGGTTGATTGGCGAAACGCCACAATGCGCACTTGGCCGTTTGTTTGAGGGTGACGCTGGCCTGCCGAATGACGCGGTCTTCAAAGCCTTTCCCATACCGGTGGGCATACATTACAATGTCATCGAGGATCGTGCATTTATACGCGGGCTGACCGTCGCACTCGATAAAGTACTGCCGGCCCGTATTGAGGTCATACTCCAGCGTGAACAGGTCATTGTCTCTGAGCCATTCGCCGCTGATGAGAAGGTGGCTGGGCTCATCTGCCCGGTACGCGATACGATAGAGCCTCGCGCCGGGCAGTTCGACATCTCTGTCGCCGACATGGTCAATGATATGTACCAAGTCATTCGGCTCACCATGAACCAGCCTGTCCTTGAAGATAAAGCCGGTCTTTGTCATTCGGATCGCCACGGGTTTTGTGAACTGATCCAGTGACGCACCGTCCATGCGATAGAGCCTGTATCGCGGCCCTACATCCCCATTACCGGCTATGAAACTCACGTGCCAGCCGGTTTCGTCCTGCCAGGCCGTAGGAGAGCATTCGATTGTCTGGCTGGAAAATCCCGTCTGCAACCTGCGAGGTTCACTACCCTCGACAAGAACGTGCAACTTCCACATCCCTGGCTCGGTACTGTTGCAGTAGAATAGTACGCTTCGGCCGTCGGCATCTCGCATCAGAAACGGCATGTGAGTCATCGTTTTGTCTTGTATTATTTTCTCTAGCATGGAAAAACACTACTCCCTGTCTGGCAAGAACCGGGCCATTCGATGTAGCTGCCGTCTGCGCTGAGGCAGCCGATTTGTAGCTCCATATACTGGTATCTTGCAGGTGAATTAAACGTACTCGGAAGACCGACCAGGGTTCCACTGCTATCGACACATCCAGCACCGTACCACGGATACTCTCCAGGATAGCAGCCACTAACCTCAATCAGTCGCCAGTATGATCCGGGGATGGCGTGCGAGGGCCCCTGATAGGGTGTCAGGTCCCAGAACATGGATGGATTTTCTGAATATGAACTATAAAGATACTTTTCAGCCAGAAGCAACGGCTCGCAGCAGCAAGTACTGCAGTCGCCATCTTGGTTGTAGAGCGAACCTTTGCCGTCGCTGTCCAACCCGCGCTTGCCATCAAATAGGATTACTGTTTTTCCATGTTCCGGCATCAGGGTGCCTCAGCTTCACATGCGGCCTGTTCCGTGATTTCATTGATCCAGCCCAGTGCCAAATTTCCTTCACTGTCAAAATGGGCGTATCCAAACGTCGCTTCTACCAGCCACCCCGCAGACGGCCGCTGCCATTGATGAGGGAGTACCGTCGGGTCAACGCTTTCTAAGAGTATCTCGCCGGTGCAGATATCCTTTACGTCATAGACCCATGTGGCAACGTTCTGGGCGTCTCCCTGCTCGCCGCCGACCTGTTCGAGGGTCACCGGCAGCATCGCTGGCGGTTTACCCATTCGCACAACGGCCCATTGTTCGCCAGTTCCGCCATTACGCCAAAGAATGGTGGCAGAACCATAAAAAGTCGATTGAAGGTAGTCGCTCTCTCCATCAACTATTTCGGCGCAGTTGCATTCGCCCGATTCTTCCGGGACATACAGCGTGACCGGCGTCACCGCATCAACATAGGCTGGGCCGATCTTGCCGGACTGGAGAGGCACTTTGAGAATCGCAAACCTTCCGCGATGCGCAACCATGTTGGGCGTGACTCCGGTCATCACAACGCTACTACGAAAATCGGATTCATTGTCCTCTGGCGTAATGGCCAAACCATCCAGACCCAACACGGCAAACTGCTTCTGATCCTGACCAGAGTTATTGCTTACCCAAACGATGCCGGGCTTGGTGTCCCTGCCATTTACGGACGACCCGATATTGGCCTGCCGCTGACGAACGTATTGGGCGGCATCGACAAAGGCATTCCAAGTGCCTGACTTGGGCGCGAACGAATCTCCGGATGCCACCTTTTTCAGTGTGCTCATGTGCCAATTCCCAGACCGCTGAAGTTGGTTGACTCGTAGACCTTCTCGATATAGACGGCGATGGGCTTTTTGATGATTGTTTTGCTATTATCGTCTACCTCATCGGCGTAGCGAACCCACATGTAATCCCAGCCCCACTTCTCGGAGACGGTGATGTCGCCCACACGAAAATTGCGACGGGTCTGGCTGACGGCGAATCGATACGTAATCACCCATATCAAATCATCGCCTCTATCCTGGCGGTCCCCGCTGGCTCCCAGGAACAGCACTTCACCGGAATCGAACCCGCGAAAGCCCCCGTAGTTGACCGTACCTGTCCGGCGGGCCAGATTCACAGTAAAGCCCCGAGTCAATTCGTTAGGCGTGAACTCATGTGTCTCGGAAAAACTCAGCACAGGCTGGGTGATATCAACGCCGACAACGTTCTCGCCGTCATAGCCAATTGCTCCGCCGTAGTCCGCCGCATTGGATGGGTACTTACCCACCGTACTGATTGATTGAGTGATGTGCTGCGTCCCGCCGCTGGTATCGAAGCTAATGATCGGGCTTTGCTCGTCCTGATCATCGAATGTAAGCTTCGTGTAACGGACCATCGCGGTCCAGATGGATTTATCGGGGTTGGCGGTATCAACAAAAACCGGCTCAATTGAAATTGCCCTGTCGGCAAGTTCCAAAAACTCCAGCGGAGCAGCGTACCCCAACTCCGATATCGCAACGGATTCACTGTCCGTACCGCGAACGGTGAATGCCAGCTCCGCCGACTCACCTGCCGATATCTGGCGGGATTCGATATTTTCAGTGATGGTTACGGGCATTTTTTTATAAAAGTTTAAAAACTTAAAAGTTTCTAAGCTATCCGAATGTAAGTCCGCCCGCTTGGGCCTTCTGAACGAGTCGTTTGGTATTCTTGGCAGTGTCCTCGGTGGCCTTGGCCGTGCGGTCGGCGGCGTCACCCGCCTGAAGGCCCAGTAGCGAAGAAGCGTTGAACGTGCCTGAAACGCCGACCTTTTGAACCTGTTGGGCGATTGTGTCCCCTAAACCCTTGAGCTTGTCGAGCAGTGCGTCCGGTCCTTCCAGTTGTCCGGGACCATCAGCGTCCTTCGCTTCACGCTTTTGGCGGGCCTCTTTGATGGCCTCGTCACGTTGGCGTTTCAGGTCAGAGATTTGCCGCGTCAAAGCGTCCTGCTCCTCGGCGGCAATATCGTCGGCAGCCTGTTTGAGATACTCTTTGTTTTCGTCCTGGCGACGGTAGAAGTCATTGGCCTCAGCGTCAATTTTTTGCCTATCGGCCCCACGCTGCGCCTCTCGCTCGGCCTTTCGGCGTTGGGTCTGGTCATCAATTGAGCTAATGGCCTTCTGCTTTTCCTGCTCGACGAGCTTGTTCTCGGCCTGAAGGTCAATCGAATCGTCGAACAAAGATTTGATCCAGTTCCATGCTTTTTGGGCACCGGCCTTGATCCGCTCCCAGGTCTTCTGGAAGAATCCCACGAATCCGTACCAGGCCTTGGCGAAAAAGGCCGTCGTCTCAGTCCAGCCGATCTCCAGCCACTCCCATACCTTTCGTGCGACCTTCAATCCGCCATAGAACGTCTCG
The DNA here is from genome assembly GCA_011682385.1 of Actinomycetota bacterium. Lineage (GTDB taxonomy): Bacteria > Planctomycetota > Phycisphaerae > JAACET01 > JAACET01 > JAACET01. Next base: position 4,765 of record JAACET010000034.1, read on the forward strand.
GCAAACAGCTTCACAAAGCCCGCCTTGAATTCGATCCAGATGCGGCGAAGACTCTCCGTACCCTTGAGCCACCAGAGCTTCAATGTGCCCCAGAGGATTTGAGCGGCCAGGCCGATATCACCTGCAACCAAGGCGTCGGCTATCCCGCCAAAGGCCTTCTTTGCATCGGCGGCCAATTTTGAAAACTTCTCGCCCAGCCAGCTGAGAGCCTTGCCGCCGGCACCGGAGGCATAGATCAGATATCCACCCAGGCCGACCACGGCAGTTATCACCAATCCCAGAGGTGAAAGCAAAGCAGCCAATACCGAACCGATAACACCAATCGCGGTCCCAAAAGCACTGACAACAGAAGCCACCGCTCCAAAGGCTGCACCGACACCTGAAATGACCGAACCCAAGATTATCAAGGCAATTCCGGCGGCCCCGACCAAGACCACCATCTTGGCAATAGTCACCACCACCTGCTGATTCTTCTGGATAAGATCGACTATGACCTTGGAGTATTTCTTGATTTTAGTGGCGGCTTCGGCCAGAGATTGTGCCAATGCTTCGCCGGTTACTGATAAAATCAGCTTGGCGGCTTCTTTGACCTGGCTGAACAGATGGCCGAGGGTGTTGGCCATCTTATCGTAGGCCTCCTGAGTGGAGCCCGCCCGCTTGGCCATCAGCTGCAGGTCCTTCTGGAAACCTTCGATATTCTTCAAGGCCGGGATAACACCGCGCAAGGCCCGGATATTGGGAAACAACTTGGCAATCGTATCAGGAGGTAATTTTTTGATTCGTTCAAAGACGCCCGCCAGTCCTTCGGTCCCCAGCGTAGCCACATTCATCTCAAAACCCAGCGCCCGGGCGGCTTTTATCGACTCTTGCGTCGGGGTCAGAAACGACTTGATTATATTGGCCAAGGCGGTGACAGCTCTTTCGCTCTTGACCCCGCTTCGGGTCATCGTAGCTATGCTCGCTCCCATCTCGTCCAGGCTGACCCCGGCGCTACTGGCTATGGAAGCAACCATACCGATCGTCGGAGCCAGGTCAGCAAAGGTGAGTTTGCCACGCTTGACCACCGTGAACAAAAGATCGGAAACATCCTGGGCGTGTGCAGCAGAAAGACCGTAGGAATTCAGAACCGTCGTCAGAGCGTCGGCAGCCGTGGCCGTATCGGTCATGCCGCCCTTGGCTGCCTTGACGGCTACCGCCAGTGTGTCCAGGGCCCGCTCAGCAGGAATCGAAGCCGAAAGGATATCATACAACCCGTTGGCCAAGGCCTCGGTGGATTCTCCGAACTCGACGGCCATGTTTCGGATGGCCTTTTTGTAGGCATCCATGTACTTGGCCGGATCGTCCAGCATGGTGGAGACCTTGGCCAACTGCTGTTCGAAGTCGACAAAGACTTTCCCGCCAGCCACCAGTGGTGCAGCCATGAGCGCACTGAGCCTGGCCATGCGTGCGCCGATCTTTTTGATACCTGCGCCGAAGGCCTTAATTTTCCTTTCCGCTCGGCGCAGCCCGCGCACGAGCTTTGTATCATCGGCGAATAGCTCGACAAACGCGCGACCCGCTCGAATACCCTTGGCTGACGGCATATCTTATTCGTCCTCCGGTAGCGGCAACGCATACCAGCCCTCGGGGAGGTCCATCTTGCCGGCGACAGGTTCGCCGTTGGCGTCCTTGACCCAAACCTTCACATCTTTGAGCGCTTCCCGTAGGCGCACGGGCGTACCGTCCGGAACGTAAATCGTCCGAGTACCACAGCCACAGATCAGCAGCGTCAGAAGTAAGGGGATCACAATCAGCCAGTGTTGACGGACTCTCCTGCGGAGTTTGTCCCGCGTATCGCGGTCAGGATTGGCATCTTCCGCCGTGGGCCGCGACTTCTTTGCGATCCACGGCAGAAGTGCCTGCAACACAGCCGTTATCAGGGCGACTAACCATTTCATCACGCGGCCTCCTTGGGTTTCAGTTCTCCGAAGCGGTCGAGATCGGAATGTTTGATCTGGATTCCCTGCTTAATTTGCTCGATGATCTTGGCCGACGGCTGCTTACCGTTATTAGCCTCGGCGTAAGCCTTCAGAACGAACTGTAGTGCCGCGTCCAGCTTGGCCAGGCCTGCGTTGGCCGTGTCGTCGGGAATCTTCTTCTCGGCCAGCTTGATTCCGGTGATGATGCTGCCCTCGTACTTCTTCCAAAGCTCCTGGAAGGGGTTTAATTTACTGGCCAGGAAAATGAACAAGCCCACGACGACTGCCCAGGTGACGGCGGAACCAAAACTGGAGTTGAAGAAATTACTGATCGCCTCAAGAATAGTTTGTAAGTTCGTTTCCATTGTTATGAACCTTTCCGGCCCGTAAGGGCCTCTTTGAGGATTGTAAGGTCGGCGGATTTACGCTGTTTCCGCCGATCGTTTACTGCATACGGATTGAACTGCTCCGGTTTGAAGGCCCTAGTCTTCTTCGGGTCACGATTGACGTTGGCAATCAAGGCCAGGACGGTGGCGGTGTGGGCCCAACGATCCCGGCCGCTGCCTTCAGCCACCCATAAGAGTTGCCGTAGTGTCAACGGACGCGGGTCTACACCGACGGCACCGGCGATGTACCAGACATCGCGCCATCTATCATCTGCCCGATATTCAGTGCGTCGATCTTTGCTTCGATGGCCTTTACCGCCGCGTCGATCATCTTCATTTGCGTCGCGACCGCCTTGGACCTGTCCGCTCGGCCGCGACTCTGGAAAAAATCCACCAGCTCCTCGTAGAACGCTTTTTGTGCAGCCAAAAGCGTCTGGCCGTCAAAGCTGTTACGCACGTCCTCGGCGGTAACGTTGTGCGCTTCGAACTGAGATTCCAGCAACGCACACAACACCTCGCCGAGAAATATTTCGTCCGTTCCCAGCCGAGTCAGCAATGGCGGATCGCCTTGTTCCGGTGTCAGCAAGTCGATATTGAGCTTGTCTTTCACCGCCATCGCCGTGCCGAGGGTAAGGCTGATTGTCCAGGTCCTGCCAGAGACGTCATTGAAAGTTTTCATCGTTATCAGGCTCCTCGTATTCAGCTATTAGACTGGTTCCTGCCAGACGCGGAACACTGCGAGTTTGGCTGTTACGCTTACGGTTATGGATTCTTCCAGCGCTTCGTTGCGAGAAAAACTCGTGATCGAAAAATCGCCGTCCGGGCCTTCACCATCTGTTTCAGTGAGAATAAGCAAACTGAGCGTGCCGGCAGACAGGAACGCGGTCTTGACCGCAGCAAAGCCTGCATCAGACGGTTTCCATTGCATCTCGAATTCGGCACTACACTCGCGGAGCGTCGGGGCCGTCGCACGCCAGCCCTGGTTGGCCCGTGTGGTTACGTCGGCCTCACCGGCCTCGAGGGTCAGTGTCACATCCTTGACGTTTGTTAGTTCCGTGGCGGCCGTCGTACCGGCTGTTCCGTAGTAAATCTTGGCGTTCATTCCGAGAATAAATTCTTGTGACATTGGATAGCCTCCCGTTGTTACTTTGTCAGCGTATGCTGTTCTTCCATAATGTGGAGTAAATAGTTATGTTGCCTCAACAATGTAAATCCTTGATTTCCAACGAGTGTCGGCGGGTGGAGACAACATTTTTGGAAGCGACCTGTCTCTTGTCGTGTGTTTCACATACCGACCTCCCTTCTCCCGATGGACTTCAGGAATTGCAGCACCCCATTTTTTCGCCATTGCTTGCGCGGTCGAGTCTTCTCGAAGATCTCACAGTGCGAGAGAGCCTTTGCTTTCATTTCCAAGTCGATCTCGGTGTAGATATTGGTTGTGTCGACCGAGACGTGCCCAAGCCAATCGCGGATCGTATTGATGTCGATTCCCGCTTTCAGCAAATGCATAGCCGTGGTATGTCGAATCGAGTGAGGACTGATCCGTTTGCTCGAAAGAGATGGAGTCGATTCACTCGCTTTAGATACATGCCGCCTGACCAGCGAGAAGATTCCGAAACGGGTAATCGGCTGCCTACAGCGGTTCAGGAAGAGACGTTCATGGGAAGCACGCCCGGCAATCAATGGCGTCAAGGTGTCTATTGTAAGCGACCACAGCGGGCACATGCGCACCTTCCTCCCTTTTCCCAGGAGTCTGACGCAAGGCGGGGAATCGTTCATGCGAAGACTGTCGATCGTGAGACTGGCAATTTCGTCAGCGCGGGCACCCGTGTTGTACATGAAGAGCAGCAGAGCGTAGTCCCTTCTTCCCTGATCGGTGTCCCGATCTGGCGCGCTCAGCAGGGCATCCGTTTCCTGCTTGGTCATGTACTCTCTCTGCGGCAGCTCGGCCTTCTTGAAAGGAATACCCCGGATATCGTTACACCAGACGAGGTACTCGGAATTGTTGCTGCCTATGAAGCGCGCCCAGGCACGAATGGCAGCCAATCGCTGGTTGCGCGTAGCTATCGAGCATCCCCGCTCCTTTTCCAAGTGCTGCAGGAAGAGCTTGAGCCTCTCTTTGGTGATGTCCTCGAGAGCCAGGGAGTCGATTGGGCGTCGGCATTGATCACTGACGAAGGAAAACAGCAGATGAAGGGAATCGCGATAGCCCTTCTGGGTGTTCTTGGAGAGGTTCCGCTCCCAGAGGATGTGGTCTTTCAAGAAGCGGCGCACCCATTGGTCGATCAGTTCTCGGTCAGCAGACATGGTTCACCTCCTTTAACGCATAGCGTTCGAAGCGCTGGCTGGCCTCCGAAAGAAGTTCAGGACCCAAGGTCAGGTATTGCTGAGTATGTTTAAGATCCGAATGTCCAAGGTACGTCGACAAACCCACCAACAATGGTTGGAGATCCTCTTTGTTGCGATATCCGGCAAGGAGCCGATGCTGCGCGAAGGTATGCCTCAAATCATGAAGACGAGGCTGGTGAAATGCCCCATCCGTCCGGCGGATTCCCAGACGCTTGCGAAGTTTTTTGAAGTAATTTTGTACCAGCTGAGCCTGCAAAGAGAGGCTTCGGGCCGTTGCGAAGAAATACCCCTCCGCTGTCACGGGGTGATGCTCACGGGCTCGTTCCACAACGTAGTCGCGCAGTACCTCTGTCAGTTGGGAACTGATCGGAACCAAGCGGCTTTTGAAGAATTTAGTGTTCCGGATCGTGAGCATGCTGTCGGCGATATCAACGTCTCCCCCCTTCAACGAAAGTGTCTCTTTAGTACGCAGACCCGCGCCGTACAGCAGGATCAGGATTGTCCGGAAGGTGATACCGAAGAGCGGGTCGTTCCATCGCGTGATCTTCCCTGCTTCGGCAAAGAGTCGCTTCAGTTCTCCTCGAGGATAGATGTAAGGCCCAAAACCTGCCATATTCCTAGGCTTGGTCGCCAGCAACGGAGGGCGGGATATATAGTGCCGATCAACAGCGAAGAGCCAGAAAGCTCTCAAGGGTTCGTATTTCGTTCGTTTGCAACGAAACCGGTTTCCGAAGACGAATTTGTGCACATCATCGACCGCAACAGCAGTGATGTCGCGACCAGGAAGTGCCTTACAGAAGGCATTCAGAACATATGCCTGCCGACAGTAGAGGGCGCCGCGCGACCGCTTGTACGCGATGAATTCCTTCACGGCTTTGGAAAGCTTCATATCACACCTCCCAGTTCTAGGAGGGCCACGTGACGCAACACCGGAAGGTCAACTTTCGCATAGATTCGTGTGGTGACACTGCGGCGATGTCCCATGAGATCCCCGATCTCCTTCAGCGAGAAATTGCCGTCCAGAAGGTGACAGCCAAATGCATGACGCAGGCCGTGAGGGCCCATGCGTGGTGCGCGGATGCCAAGAGCCGCCATGCGGTCGGAAACCGTACTGGTCAAGGCACTCCGCGTGATTGGACGAATGGGTGCGCGAAGGCTCAGAAACAGTTGTTGATGGCCACAGCGGGGGCGAACTTCTTTCAAGTATCGCAATATGGCATTTCCGACAGTTGCGACCAGCGCAAAGCTCTGCCTCTTTCTTGTCTTGGTGCGCCAAACAAAAATCCGATCATTCTCCCAGTCGATGTCATCCAGTCGAAGTCCAAGAACCTCACTGACTCGCAGACCGTAGACGGCACAGAGCAGAACCATGGCCAAGTCCCGAATGTCGGAATACTTATTGGTCTGCATGCTGTTCACCAACTGTACCACATCCTCGCGCCGAGGCCCCAAAGGCAGGCTTTCGTAGCGGTAGATGCGAGGGTAGGGGATGTCTTGCGCGATGGGGCGGCACAAGCCACGGGCTGCTGCATATCGGAAGAGCCTTCGAATCCCGTCGAGCATGGTGGCCACCGTCGCACGCGACCACCTCTGATGTTTGTTGACGGTGAGGAAGAAGGTGTCGACGTCCTTGGCACCTACCTTGGAAAAAGGCTTCCTTCTCGCTTCGTACCAAGTCAAGAATTGTCGGCACGATCGCAAACTCAGCTCGATAGTCCTGGGAGACAACTCGCACTCATGCCTCATCCAATGGGCGCAGTCGCCAAGCAACCTCTCGTGCCGCAGCTGCTTCGCTTTGGTTGGCTGCAATCGCCCCATGTAACGAAACCAAGCTGTGGCCAGCCCCGCAAAACGCTGACAGACCTGTTGCGGCTTCTTCAACGGAACACGACGCTGCCGGGATGCCCACCACGAAGCAGCTCTTCGAATCTGGTCCATCGTCACACTGCTCCCTTCCGGGGGATTAATCTTGCGTGCGATACACAAGAGTATACATGCCATCACTTCGAGTGTTCTGTGTGTCGCACCTTGAGCTGCGCGATACTGAAGGTATTGCTCTCGCTCCATCGCGAGCGGACCGGCACGATGCCGAGCCTGAATGCGTGGAGTTTTGTACAAGATTTCAAACATGACATATCCTCCTTTCTTTTAATGAGGGACCTGTCATTAAACTCAGTAATTAATGTTGTGTCGACAGAGATCGCTGGCTTGGAACAAAAGGACTTACGACAACGTCACAACATAACTATTTACTCCACATTATGGAAGTTATGTGTTCGAACACATAACTTCCAAAGGGATGGAAGTTGTCGCTGTTCCTTCTCGAAAGCGGGCCCCATAAACGGCCTTGCCCGGATGCGGACCCTGGTCCTGCGTTTCTTTCGCCTGATCGTGGTTATGCCGCCATACTCAAGCAGGCTGGGCGCTTCTCCGCGATTGTTCTGACTTAGCCGGGCCGGGCCTATAACAACGCTGCGTCTGTTGGGCTCGTAGCTGAACCAGATGAATTTCTTCAGAAGACCAACGTGGCTGGAAGGCGGTGAGCCGGGGGCACTGGGTTTCTTGCGCTTGCGTATACTGGTTTTGGCCCTTTGACGAACGAACGCACCGAACCGGCTTAGCACCCGTCGCGTGGCCTTATCCACCGCGGCGATTACCTTGGGGCTATTGAAAAACATCGACTTGAATTTCATCTCGATCACGTTGCTACTCCGCTACGCAGGCTCAGGTCTCACGCCTTTCTTTACGGTTCCAGTGTCTTGACACGGGCGGCCAGCTCATCCAGGGCCTCTTTGACTTCCGCCGGGACGGATACCCAGTCGCCGGCCGTGGTCGGGGAATAGGCCGTCATCGAAGCGGCCTGAAGACGTTTTAACAATGCAGGATCGGCAACAGTGATCTGCGGGCCGGTCTCAAGGTTCACCGCATCAAAATTAGGACCGACAATGACCAGGGCACCAGCTGCTGCGTTGATGGCGTCGCCGGTTTCCCTAAGAAACAGGCACATATTGGCACCTACAGCCGAGGCCAGCCCGCTGCCCGGATATGTGCCGGTATGGATGATCGAGTGCCCCGTGCCGAGGGTTTCAAACAGGCAGTTGTACAACTGAGCCACGCTTGTCCCGCTACACTCCAAGGTATTGGCGTCGGCAGCACCACCGGAATCAAAGGCCGAGTTGTAGGCCCGCAGGTTCACGTCGTTGGAGATCTGTACACAGGGGCCGGTGTCGCACCTTATAGTGGCGCCGTCCAAATGGAGATCGCCCTTGTAAATGGCCACGCCACCCACGCTGGTAGTCGAGGAGAATCTCCTCCTGACCTCACAGCCTAAGCCCAGACGAGCAAAGACTACCTGGCAATCACCGGATGGATCGCCTATCTCCAGCACGGGCACGTCCGAGGCCTTGCTGATGATACGGCAGTTGTAGATATTCAAATCCGTCAACCGCCCGCCGGATACACCGACGAACTTCAGGGCCGGTGCGGTAGCCACCTGATCGAAAGAGCCTATTTCAAGGTTACCCAGGGTGATGATGTTGGGCAGGGTATCGGCTGCGTCTAGGCAGGGAGTGATCGTTAGGCTCTTGATCCGGGTCTCAGTGAAGCTGCCTTTACCGACGATCGATATCCTTCTGGACGGTGTGGGAAAGGTAAAGGTTACATCTTCGTTATAATGGCCGGCGGCCACTATGACATTTACACTGACTACGTTGTCTTCAAAGCCTGTACCCAGAACGTTCAAAAGTGTCTGGGCCTGAGTGAGGGCCGCTTGCAAGCTCTTATAGGGAAACAGAATGTTGCCCTGTTCCGTGTAGGCATCCGTGCGATTGCCGTCAACATAAAGGCTGTAATGGGCAGGCGGTGAAATTGTAGTTATACATGCGTATGGCATCACCATGTCCCTCCAATAATAGTTATCACATCACCGGGCGAACCTTTGACCTCTAGCTCAGCCAGGTCGACACTGTAGAACTTATGCCACTCGCCGGGCACCCAGGGAACGTCCGAGCCGTCGTCAGCTTTGAACGAAACATTACCTGTGTTCGTCGGCAAAGCGGAAATGGTTACCGTAAGGACGGTCCTGCTAGATGCCAGGGGCGTGTAGTTTTGGGTTACATCAATCGTTCGCATCAAAACGTTATTCATATTAAAACCTTTCTAAACAAGTACCCGATATGTCAGCGTCAAAATGCTGGTGAACTGCCTGAATTGCTCCATGTGCTCAGCGGCATAGATGGGCTCGTTAGCCGTCTTGATCCAGAGGGCGCCGGGAACCGAAGCAAGCTTTCTTCTGGATATAAAAGCGATGATCTCCTCCACAAAACCCATCAATTCGTCTATTTCCGCCAGATCAACGGATTCAAGCTTCTTCTGAATGGCCACATCAACTCCACAATCGTGTTGAGATGTATTACGAGTAGCCAGCTGCATCTCGATTTCCTTGGGCACTACGGTTACGTGCAGGGTCTTCATGTCCTTGAGCTCAAAGACCGGTTGATAGTGACGCTCGGCCGTGAAGGCCTGGCTAAAGGTGCCGCCGTTGAGCTCCTCTTTGACGGCTTCGGCGATGTCGATGATTATTGCCATCCTTATTAACCTTCCTGCTTGGCAATACAAGGCCGAGAGATGATCTTGTCGTGCAGCGAGCGATTCAACTTCAACAGATCGCAGCTCGTTGAGGTCAGGTCCTTGATGGCATCGGTATTGGCAGCAATGATCTGGTTGTTCGCTTCCAGGACACCGAGGAGCTTTTGGATCAGCCAGATGACTACACCCAACAGGACTGCCGAGAAGCCGAGGAACCCATATTCTATAATTGGCCTCATTACCCATTCGCTCATACCACGTCCTCCGTATCAACGTGCTTGCTGTGAATCCTCAGCGTCTTGCGGTACGGATCGCTGAATCGCCAACAATCCTCTTTGCCCGGAGCCAGGACCTCATACACATAAACCTTATTACCGGAGGTCTCCTTGATCCGATCGCCACGCTGTGGTTCTGTTGCTTGACCAGCTAACACCAGGTCAACGGTCAATATCAAAAAGTCGCGAGACTCTATTCTTTCCAGAATGCCCATGCCGTCGTCGACTTCGAATGTCCATTTACCAATAGTGGCCTGAACCTCAACCGACTCGGAACCTCGATGATAAGTAACTGCTTTGGTTCGATGCTGGTGCCGCTGATCTTCCAGCCAGGCCATTCCTGTTTCCATCATGTCAGGCATTGGCAATCCTCTAGACGCTCGATAGTCCCACGCCGTCGTTAGCGACAACTCGCCATGCCAAAGCAGCCCCGACCTCGATGGCAGCCAATAGAATGTGTTCGCCGGCATTGTCGAAGGTCAGGGTGTTGTTGCCCGTCACGTTCACACCCGAAGCAACGGTAACTACGCAGTCGCCGCCATCGGTTTTGAATCCAAGATTGATCTGCTGACCGGCGAAGCTTGGAATGGCCAGGGTCCGGGTCTCCGCTCCGCCGCTGACCAAGGGGCAGGTGCCGCTGCGAGTAACCGCTATAGCGCCAGCGTCACCGGGATCGGCGATAGCGTTGGCCAGACCGGCGTTCAAACTGTCGGTCTCGCGCAGCTCGAAACGCACGGTAGTTCCCGCATCCAGGGCCCCAGCTACAGCCCGCCCGGCATATATGTTGCCAGCCGCCGTGGTGGTAAATGCCCCGCTACCAGCTGCCCCGCCGACAGGATCGCCGTTGGCATCCCAGTAAACAGCGTCGCCCAGGTTGATTGCCCCGGTAACCTTGACACCGTCAAAGACACCGCGAGTTGCCAACGCTCCCAGAACATTAGCCGCGATATCCAGTTTGGCGATAGCGATAGTGTTACTACCAATTGCGATCACGTCACCGGCACTGACCGCCGAGCTCGGGGTATAGTCAATCGCATTTCCGGTCTGAATGTATTTTGCTTTTGCCATTTTATTCTAAACTCCTAATTTTGATTAGTTGAACAGGTTCTACTATTCAGCTGCTCACCTGCCTCATGCCTCGCCTTTGCTCTTGATCATCCCACGATGATCCTGCTCGCGAACGCCCAGGTCGAAATAGACCCTGAACTTTACGCCCAGGGTATCGAAGTCTGTATCGCCTTTTTCGACCGTGGGAGTGCGTCGGCCCTTGAGGTAGCCGATCTCGAAGGTGTCTACGATGGACGGATCAGCGAACAGATACCAGGCCTTGGCCGAATAGCCGCTGTAGTTGGCGTTGGAAAGATAGGGACTGCTTACAACGTCCAGGTCTTCATCCGCCAGGGCGTTGTAGGTTGGAATCCGCCGCTTATCCGTCGAGCCGGTGGCGAAGTAGAAGGTGGAATTTAAAAGCTCCCGGGCTGTCATCTTCAAGGCCGTGGGCACCAGCAGGAACTTGGGAGATACGTTGATCGGCTGACCGTCAGCATCGGTCTGATCCAAAAACAACTGGACCGCCAAGGTCAAACTGTCAGCCGAAAGGGCGGTGTCGGCACCTTCCTGGTAGTTCTTGTTAGCTATTGAGAAAAGGCTCCCCGGGTTAGAAAGCAGCCGCAGGAAGAACAGCTGGTCGATCTTTCTGGCCGCTCTGGCGCCCATACCTTCGGGCACTTTCAAGAATGCACCCAGGTCATCGTTGTAGATCATCTGGCGGGTAAGAGCGAAGATCTTCCCGAAGGTGCCCAGTTGGTTGGTAGCCTTCTCTTCGGTCAGGCCGCCGTGTTTGAGCTCGCCGTCAGGAGCGATAGGCTCCAAGTCACCCACATCGGTCAGGCGGTAGCGCTGCGATTCCTTGAAGTCGTTTAATTCTCCCTCCGAGCAGAGTTTGGTAGCCACCACGGGTTGAGCTTGGAAACTCTTCAAGAGCTTCTTATTAGCCACGTTATTGAGGATGCCCGGCAGCGACAGCGTTGAAAAACCAGCCCGGATAGTGTCGTTACAGAAGGTTCGCGGTGTTGTAACGCCTTCGAGCCTGGCACACTGTTCGAAGAGTTGCTGAATGCTCATATCCCGATCATGCCAGGCCGTCTCGACCACTTGCTCGCCGTAGTCCTTGGCCAGCACCTGGTCAGAGATCCCAGCCCGAAGGCAAAGAGCAGCTTCCATGGTCTTGGTATCGTAGTCGCGGCCGTGGTTGTGGCTGACCGAAAGGTGCACATCCGCCTGGGGACGATTCTCGCGCATGGCCTTTAGAACTTTTTGAGAGGTGTCTTCAACGGTCCAGCCGGCCCGGATCGCATCCTGCTCTATTGACTTAAACTCGCCGGCACAGACCTCCTGGATGGCGGCCACACGCTCTCGCTCAATGCGAACTGCCGCTTGGGCCTCTTCGCGGACCTGAGCCACTGCCTGGACTGCCTGTTGGCGCGAAGCAGGATCCTCGGCAGGCTTGGTTTCGACCGGCTCGGTTTTGCCCTGTGCCGAAGCCTCGACCTTTTTAGTTTCCGGTTCCTTCTTGTGTTCCGGCTCAAGCTTGGGCGGTTCCTCGCCTTTCTCAAAGGCCGCCTTGAGCTTGGCCTTCTTATCCTCATCCAGTTCACTGGCATTGATACCGTGCTCTTGCAGCCATTTCTCAAAATCCATTGGTTTTCCTCCGTACAGATTGAATGTTGCGGCTATTTTCAAACGGGTGGCCACGTCCGCTCCTACGGCGACGATAGATACCTCCCGCAGTACTGATTGCTTGATGTGATAGAACGGGCCGGTTTGTTCCTGTCCGTTTACCGTCCGACTTCTGCGAACCAGCTCGGCCTGCTTGACCGCTGCCCCGATCGAAAGCTGCCAGTCGGCTCCAGCCCTGGCCTGCTCGACAATTCCTTTAGCTTGACCACTACTGGATAGAATCTCACCTTCCACGACCAGTGTGCCATCTTCCACGCGAGCATTGATTATTCCGACGCGACTTCCGGTGCGATTCTCATGATTGGCTAGAAGCGGCAACTCTTCGGGGATTTCCATACCGGATAGATCCACAACCACCGGGTGCTGCCAGCCGGGCAGTCTCATCTTGCCACCGGAATAGGCCACGCCCATTACCCGAAAGCGGTTTTTACGCTCGTCACCTGAAGCCGCTTCGATTAGAAAAAACTCGTCCGCTGTGTGTTCATTAATTACTGGCATTGTTCTTACTCCCTGCGGGCACTGCAAGTAAGCCAAGCTCATTCATAAGCGTTTTCTCTCTGGCCAGCTGTCTCAGTTCCGCCTCCCAATCTTTGCCCTGCCGGGCATATTCGTGGGCCAGCGTAGTGGTGTGATTTTTCAGCCGTGTTTCCTGGGCCCTGGCTTCCTTGGCCGGGTCCACGTGCTCGGTGCCGTCCCAGAACCACTGATGGGGTAGCTCATTCATAGTCCGCACGCCCAATGGCAAAAGGTCGGACACCAAGATGGCCTCACGCATCCAAGCCTCTAACACTCGATCCAATATCACCGAACCGATATGGGCCTGGTCTACGCGGATGCTCTTGAAATAGGTCTGATGATCCAGCCGGCCCGAGGCGTAGTTGTAGCCGGAAGAATTACCGGCAGCGATATTGAAAGGCATATTCAGACAGCGAGCTATCTCGTTGAGGATTTCTTTTTTGAACTCGGCGTAGGTTGTAGCTGGCTGCATGGGCTCGATCTGCGACATCTTCCAGCCGCCGGGCATGGTCAAGAGCATATTGCGTTCGAGCTCGATCTGATCCATGGGCGCCACAGTGTCGGCCTCGCCGTTGGCCGGAGCGTCTGTGTAAAGGATTCCAGCAAAGTCAGCTGCCGCTTCGGCGGCAGACAAGACAGCCAGCGTGAAGCGTCGAAGCTGAGCAAACAGTGGCAAAGCCGGGGTGATTTCCGGCACTCCCCGATGCTGGCCGGGTCGATCAGCTCGAAAGGCATGAATCATGTGTGATGCTGGGATGGTTTGGTAGTTGTCAGCGAAGTTCCAGCTGGAACTACCCGGGTGTTCTCTCAGTACGTAATAAGCCTGGGGGTTGCCGTAGGAGTCCAGGCGAACACCGTCCACTTCGTTCTTATCCAATAGCGATAGCGTTGGACTTGTAACCTGATCAGCCTCGATCAGCCGCAGGTCAAGTTTGACCTCATAGTCCAGGACCGGGTTATTGACCAGTACCGCAAAAGCCTCACCGTCCTGGGTTCTGGCCATACGCATAGTGCGGAGTTTCTCAGGTAGGCTAACCTGCCTGGCCCAATTATCGAACTGACTTTCTACTGCCCGATTGACTTGATCGCTGGAGGTGAGCATCTGTAGGCGCGGGCCGGTGCCGACTACGTCGTTGGCCAAAGTCAGGACGATACCCTTGGCATAGGAATTATTAGCCACCTCGTAACGAGCTCGGTTACGAAGTGTTCGCCGCACCGCCGGGCTGGCAGCTGCATCAGCACTTAGGGCATCAGCATTAGCCCAGTGTCTGCGGTTATTGTCTGTCGAGACAGCTGCGTCATATCGTCCTCGAATAACGCGCACCCCCCTCGGTAAGCCCACTTGCAAGGGCTCTTTATTTGCTCGAAGGTTCTTTAGCCAGCCAAACATTATGACGCTCCCGGGGGAACCAGTTTGGTCAATCGAATCCCCAGACCGTTCTTGACAGCCTGTTTGGAATTCAGGTAACGGTCCGCCTCAATCTGGTCTTTGAGATTATGTTGTTCCATTTCACCCGAATCTCCCCTGGCTCGACGAGGTGAGGAGGCGTTATCGCGGATGGTATTGTCGAGGTCTTCAGTCATGAGTATTTCTTTCCCTCACTATCTATATCTGCAGCTGGGCCGATTTTGTCGCGCTGGTTCTTGAGATTTTTTGCTGGATACTGCCACATGCGCTTTTTCCCAAGCTGTTTCTGCCCACAAATACCATGTCCCCTCACTATTGTTTTTTTGCGTGAGAAGGGCATCCTTCGCAAAAAAAATAAAGTTTTTTTTGAGATCCCGGTTTAAATATGTGGCCAGCGAGGTAGTCAGCAGGTGAGGACCATGCACAAAAACGGCCTGTAGGTGGGAATTGTTTTACTTGCAATTATGCATTTGAAATGCATATCTGCAGGTAGATTGGTAGGTATCGCGTGGGAAGGATAATTGCTACGTACGCAGAACCAGCTCCACGATCTGTGGTCTAAGTTCTCTGATCACAGTCTCAAAGGATGGTAAATCAGAGACCAGCGGCCCCAACCACTGCTCCCAGGTTCTTCCAACATAGGAGAGCATGGTCTCTTGGAAGAAGTCGTCGGGGCCTCCGAACTCCATATTTCGGATGGCGCACTTGGCTGTCAGGAATGGCGTAAAGTCGGTCAGGTCCATCTGATTCTTGTAAGCACCCAGCACTCGCCAGAGATCATAGTAGTCACGAGCACGTGAGCGGCTCCATCCACGATCCTCTAGTTTCTCTATGTGCTGAAGGATGGCTCGTAGCTTCTCCGCAACCACTTCTTCCAGCGAGTACACCTGGACCACGGCATCCAGTGGTTCGCCATATTCGTGAATAACCTTCAGGTTCTTCACAGGCTTCAGTATCTTCTCGTCCACGGAGATTTCAATCATAACACGCGTCTGTGGACGCCTCTGCCACGGAAGACGGGCGCGAATCGTGAAGGCTTCCTGACTGCCAGGGTGTGGGGCCTTCTCGGTGTATCGCTCGCAAATGATCTCGACTGGCGCGTATTCGTCAAGGAGGTCTGCAGCTGCTGCGCACGCGTCATCGACCGCTTTTTCGATGACGGCGCCGGTTGGAACATCTGCAACGCCGGAAAAGTCCAGGTCCTCTGAGAAGCGATAGTCGCCGAAGTAACACTTCTTGAGTGCCGTGCCGCCCTTGAAGACAAGGGTGTTTCTAAGGAGGTCAACCTCACCGATTCCCGCAAGAATCCAGGAAAGTAAATAGTCCCGCTCCAGAATATCCCATGGGATTCCGAGTCTTTTTCTAGCCTCCTGGAGGCGCGTACGCAGTGGCTTCATGGTCTCACCTTGCCGGATAAGTTTTCCTGGATCATCCATCGACGATTACACCGCCCCTTGCGAGGCCCGGTCGGATCAAGCTTCCTATAGCCCTTGACCACACGTTGTTCGAGAGGCCTAAGCCGCTCCTTAGTGACCCCTTGGCTTTCGAGTACCCAGCCCAGCCGCTTGGCAGTCGCCGCATCTAGTCTCAGTGCATAGTCGACGATGCGTGTGACGTCCAAATCGTTGCCTCTGACCTCAAAGGCGTGGAGCACCTCAGCGAAGTCGCCGCAGTGCTTGGGCATGGACAGTCCGTCGAGCAGTGTCCGTTCGGGATCCGTAATGGTAATACGCCCTTCATTGACCCAGACCTTCTCTGTACCGAAGAAACGCTTCTGCTTTACCTGAATAAATTGGTAGGCGGCATCGCCTATCGCATAGCCACTCTTTTTGTGCGTTCCCTTCTTAACCCGGGGGACATTTGCTTCAGTAGTTGTCAAGACAAAGATGGTCCTGGGAGCTTGTTCCGTGAGACCATGATGGTGTAGTGCCGACCAGTGGCTGATAGCAGCCGGATCGACTAACGCCATGGCAATCTCAAACTCGTGGGCCGGTGTGACACCTGGAACCACGCCGGAAGAAAGAGCATACAGTCCCCTGCGTAGTGATACGATCCAGCCGTTGCGGCCCAGGTGATGGAGTGCCTCCAGAAGGTAGGATTCCTTGAGGTCTACCCTTGGACACAGCTCGCGGGCTCTGTCAATCGAGAAGACCCTGTCACCCTCTGCCGCCAGTAGTCGTACAAGCTCAACGCCAAGCCCGGACTTCTTTAGATTCTTCTGGGTATTCATTGGACACCTTCCAATCTTCGACAGACAATATCTATTATCGTCTGTTTATGTTAGAAATAATATGTAAATAATTGGAGAATGTCAAATGATTTCCGGAAAAAATCTAATCGGACTGGTTTTCGTAGGTAGTAACTAGCCGCCCACAATGTCGGCACTGACGGCGTCGAAGCAGTCTCCCTCCCCTGAGCTGGCGGGTATAGAGCAGCTGAAAATGCTTGCAGCCACAGCGCCTGCATTCCAGACTTCGTTTTTCGTCGGTTATCTTAGAACCATTCATCTACCATTTTCTCCTTTGTTATGTAGACCACTGAATTATGTGCAGTAATGGCAATAAGGTATGCCTGGAGCCCAGTAACACCGGGCTCCAAGCACATGCAACATGTAACATGTTGACTAGTCCGCATAATCTCAAAGGTTCTCCAGGAAGGACAGGAGCTTACTCGCCGGTCTATAGCGAGTCCTTCGTACTCCCGATGGCTCTTGAACCTGGGACAATGCTCTGGCCTTCATGTTCAAATCCGCTGTCATGTAGTGGTGTGTGGTCGTCGGGTTCTCATGCCCCAGCCAAAGGGCGATCACCGTCAAGTCCACACCAGATTGCAGGAGATGCATTGCCGCCGTATGGCGTAGCACATGTGGTGACACGGCTTTCTCGCGGAGCGTGCGACACTGGGCCATCACCTTATGTGCCGCACGAGCTAGCCGTTTCTCCACTCCCGAGCGAGTCATGGTTTCCCCGTCGACATTCGGGAACAAAGGCGACGTCGGACCGAGTTTGTTGCAACGAACCCAGTCGCGAAGAACCGCGGCGGTCTTTCGCCATAGTGGAATCACACGTTCCTTTCGACCTTTGCCATGAAGGTGAAGTGTCGCTGGACGACCCCAAACGACATCGGCGACTCGCGCTGCAACGATTTCCGACACACGTGCTCCCGTGTTGTACATGGCGAGGAACATGGCTCGATCTCGCCGGCCACTCCATCGGTCAGAAGGTGGTGATTCGAGGAGAGCCTCGACCTCTTCGCGAGTCAGAAAGTCAGGAAGACGACGTTCGTACTGCTTCTTGGGAATGGCCAGAGCCTGTTGCACAATCAGCATGGCGTCCGGTACTTGACGCCCCACATAGCGAAGGAAACTGCGGATGGCAGCCAGCCTCTGATTGCGGGTGCGAGCACCATTCTTCCGAATCTTTTCCAAATGATTTAGAAAGGCCATCAGGTTCTTTGCGTCAAGATCTGCCAGTGTTAACTTGTCTACCGGACGATTCAGTTGACACGCAAGAAACTGCAACAACAGACGAATCGTGTCGCGATACGATGCGATCGTGCACGAACTGGCATTGCGTTGATTGGCAAGATATCCGCAGAAGAACTGCTGTAGCAGCTCCGGAAGTTCGAGGGGTGAGTGTCTCATGGGTAGGCCCTCCTCAAACTCTGAGTAGCGTAACGTTCAAATTTCTTCCCCACGAGATCAAGCAGGGCTGGAATGGCAGTGAGATACCAATAGGTGTCCTTGATGTTTTCATGTCCGAGATATGTCGCCAAGTAATGAATCGACCGCGACACGTCCCGCCCTTCTCGCAGCCAAGACAACAGGCGGTTGCACGCAAATGTGTGCCGCAAATCGTAGGCTCGTGGTTGACGTCGCCCTATTGGCACCCTAATACCTGCCCGCTGTCGAGTGAGCGCGAAACTCTGATCCACATCGCCCCTACACACAGGGCCGCCGCAGCCGTTCAGGAAGAAATGGTCGCTCTTTGGCAGTGGAAAGCAAGCGTCTCGCTGACGAGCATACGCCTGCAGAGCCCGTACTGTGGTATGGTGGATAGGAATCAGGCGCAGTTCCTGGTTCTTGCCATGTCTGACAGACAACAGCGACTGCTCAAAATCTACGTCTTCCTTGCGAAGATTCGTTGCTTCCCCTGTCCGCAGACCAGTAGCGGACATCAGACCAATCACAGTGGCATACGTTTCACTTACAAAAAGCCGATAAGGACGACTGAGCCTTGCCGCCTTCATCAGCAGTTGAATCTCCTTGTCCGAGTAAATGTATGGCACCTGCCGCCGGTATCCGATACGTGGTTCGCATGGAGCGGGGACCTCGACACGTGGATCGCAAGTTGCCCAATATCGCGCAAAGTCGCGAACTATCCTGTGCCGGGTCCTATGGTAAGCCGGGGCAACGTTCTTGGGCACATCAGCGAATGCCTCCACCCAATCCCGCTTGAGTACACCGCGATAACGACGGGACGACACGAAGCGAGCGAAGCATCGCAGTATCGCTTCATGGGTGGTCATGCGATAACCAAGAGAACGACGATAGGCAAGGTATTCTTCGATTCGAGTTTCCAAGATAGTGTTACTCATGATTGTCCCTCCGGCCAAGGCAACGCCACTTGCGATAGCTCACGGCGACTGATCTTGGCATATATGGTGGTGCTTCTGAGATCCTCGTGGCCTAGCATATCTGCAACCTCCTTGAGCGGTGTTCCCTGCTCATATAGGCGAGTCGCAAATGTCTGGCGCATCGCACGCGTTCCCGTGAGCGGCTCGGGCAAGCCCTGTTCCCGAGCGACTTTCTGTAGGCGAGCTTGGATAACACTCGCGACTAGAGGCGAGGTAAGTGGCGGACGGTGTCGCACGAACACTTCGCGCCGCTTGGTGGTGGGTCGGTCGCGTCGCACGTATGCGGCAATGCCCCTCCCAACTCGGTGCGGTAATGGCAACCAATATCGACGTTTGCGTTTGCCATTGGGGATGCGGATGGCCCCTTTCCGCCAATCGAAATCATCGAGTGTCAACGTCGCCAGATCGCCAACTCGTATTCCCAAATCACATAAACACAAGGCCATCGCGTCATCGCGTCTTCCTTCGGCAGTAGAGCGATCAAAACCATTAAGCCACAAACGTTGTTGCTCGACAGTAAGAACTCGTTCCGGCACTGGGCGCGGCTGACGCTTGATTCGGGGCAACGCATCCAGGAGATGCTGAACACGTTGACCACACAGTTGAAGATAGCGGAAATAGGCCCGCAGAGCAGTCAGCAGCGATCGCCGACAACTTGGCTTGCACCGGCGGACAACATGACTCACAAAGGTGAGTACTGTTGTAGCACTTAATGATCTCCAAGGTGCATCCGGTGAATGGAACGCGAACTGGTGGAGGCTTCGAGCCCACCGTAGGTAGTTATTGGTGCAAGAATGGCTCAACGCACATTGATCACGCAAATGCATTCTGAACTCATCCAATGGGGACGGCGCCGTGGTAATGGATGTGCCGGTCTGACCAAATCGCTTCTCCTCCAACAACCTGAGCACTACTGGAAACATCGACTTCTGCCCATTTTTGTTGTAAGGCCGACCGTTGATATTCCAACGACGCCGGGGACATTCCACAACGTACTGGTCCACGTGGCGCCGTTCCAGAGAATCGTTGTCGAAGCCCTTGGCCATGTACCATCGGCTGAAATGGCCCATCCGGCAAAACCAGTCCATCCCTGTCGATCGGGGATATCCATTCTCATGAATCCACATTGCTACAGCCTCCAGCACACTGGAAAAGGGGCCTTCGGCCAGTCTTCGACGCTTCGATGGAAGCGAAACATAGTACTCCAACATGAGCATGCCCTTTCATATAGCCGGGGCGGAATTGCCCACGGACATGCCCATTATTATGCAGACTTTATCTCCCTTGGAATACTGTATTTGCGATTGTTCTGCACGTTACTGCACATAATTCAGTGGTCTACATAACAGAGGTTACGCGGAGTTCCGCGTAACCTCTGAAGTTGGGAAAGCACTAACGGCTTTCTTTCTTTGCAGCTTTTTCTGGGTATCCATACCAAACAACACCACGCCTTCCATTGAGGCCGCTACCGCACAGCCCACCAGACAGTCCAGCCAGTGGTTGTCCGGTGACGAGGGTTTCAGTCGCCATTCCTGGACTGTCCGGCCGTGACCTTCGGTGATAACGTAGCTTTCGGCCTCGGCTACGTGTTCGGCGAATAGTCTGTGCTGTTCAGGCTTCTTGCCAAACAGCGTCATGGCCCCATGATCACCGGCGGTCGTGGCCAGCCGGGTGTGGACGAAGCTCTTCCAGAAATTGGCATCAAAAGCTACGTGCCTAAACTCCCTAGAACGGTTGATGTTGGGTATATACCAATTCCAACCGTGACGCTCACCCGGCTTGCGCCTGTAACTAGCCATGGGCTTGCGTCCAGCCTTGATACCTATACCTTTAGACAGCATCACGGTCTGACCGACCTTTACACGTACAGCGTTAACCACTGCCGGCAGATATCCCGAGTCGATCAAGAGCCGCTCGATCTGCAATGTTGCCCCGTTCCTCTGCTTCCATTGCCGGGCCAGCAGCTCTGCGGCCAGCTTCTCCAGGCCAGCCTGAATGGCTCCTTCTTTGCCTGCGCCGGGAAAAGTCCTACCCAGAGTTCGCGTTGCATCTCGCAGCGTAAAATACAGCCGCTTTTGATCCGGGTAAGTCCCGTAGTCGATGACGTAGCCGGTAAAATCCTCCTGCCACCCGCAGACGCACCAGAACAACAGCTTGTCGTGGATATCAATAAAGCCGGTGATGCGTGTAGCCGCCTGCGGAATCTGCCCCCTTGGCCGGCCGTTGATCTTCTCGACTAGTTGGTCAGCGGTGAGCATATCGGCATTACTCTCGTCTTCGGGCAGCGGCTCGTTCTGATATT
>JAACET010000035.1 GCA_011682385.1 Actinomycetota bacterium
CTAAAGAAAGTGGACGGCAGAGACTGCCTGGTGCTGGCCAGCAACCTGCCGGCACTCAATGGTCAGCCAGCCTACAGACTGGTGACATTCCTGGATAAGGATTACCTTCTACCGACCCGAATCGAGAGCTACGATAAGGTTGGCACCCGCTTTTCGGTGTATACGTACCTGGACGTGCGATTTAATCTGGGACTCACCGACGAGTTGTTCTCAGCAAAAGCCAACGGCTTTGACAACTAAACGCCCCGCTGTGGGCTGCACACAACCCTGACCCAACCGGATCATAAAAAAACGCTTTTCACCAACTTGGTCCAGGTACGTTCTGCCCTTCAAGGTAAATGAGCTTGAATCCCTGCACTCATGCAGCTAGAATGGCAGCTACCCGCGGAGTTGGTAAGTGCCTACCCAAAAAGACAGCAAAGGAAGCGACTTGGCTATGGTGCGACGCTTTGCGCCGTTCCTACGGTCGTACTACGTCCAGTTGGTGGCCATCCTGCTGACGGTCATACTGCTTAGCGGAGTAAATATATGCCTGCCCCTGCTGATCAAGTCCATTATCGACGGGGCATTCGTTGACAGGAACGCAAGCCTTCTGATCTGGCTGCTGGCGGGGGTGGCAGCAGTCTATATAGCCCGCAACGCTCTGTTCTTCGCCTCACGCAGCTGGTCGGTGCAAATAGGCGAAGGGCTGGCCTTCGACCTCCGCCGGGCACTATTCGAACATATCCAAGGACTAGGGTTGGCCTTTTACCAAAAAATCAAGCCGGGAAAACTCACCAGCCGGCTGATGGGAGATGTGGCCAATATCCAGGAGTTCTTCCGGAACAGCCTGGGAACAATGGGTGCTGACGCCCTAACGGTAGGGCTGGTAATGGGGGTCATGTTCGTCTTCGATTGGCGACTGGCCCTGGTCTCCAGCGCGGTGCTGCCCCTGCAAATTATCGCCTGCCACCGAATGAGAGTCGGTATCAAACAGACTAGCCGTGCTGCGGCGGAACAACTGTCCATCGTACACGGCGACCTGGTGGAAAACTTCAGCGCAGCCGAAGTAGTCAAGAGCTTCGGCCAGGAAGACCATGAAGCGGCAGTGTTCCAGAAGTCCATAGAACTGACCCGACAGGCTCAAATCAGTCAACGAGTAGTCCACGTGCGACAAAAAATCATAGCCGACCTGCTCATCGGCCTGGGATACATGGTCGTACTGGGATATGCCGGTCTGCTGCTGATAAGCAACAGCGTAACCTGGATGGATTACAGCGGGACGTTCTTTCTGTTCTGGATGTGTCTGGGACTGGTATATCCGCGAGTGGCGAGCCTTATCAGCGAAGCGGGGAAATTTCAGCGGAGCCTGGCCAGCCTGGAACGAGTCTACGAGATACTGGATGTACGGCCGACTCCACAAGAAACCAAACCGCTGGCCAAACTGCCGGGAATCCAAGGGGAAGTCGAGTTTCGCAACGTCTGCTTCTCCTACGACGGGGGCAACAAAATGATCCTGGAAAACATGTCCTTCCGGGTGCCGGCGGGAAAGACATTGGTAATCGCCGGGCCCAGCGGCTGCGGAAAAAGCACGCTGGTAAACCTGCTGCTGCGGATGTTCGATCCAGACAGCGGAAATATCCTGATCGACGGAACAGACTGCAGGCACATCCGACTGGATGTGCTGCGACAGCAAATCGGGGTGGCCTTCCAGGAGTGCTTCCTGTTTAACCGCAGCATTCTGGAAAATATACGCTACGCCAGGCCAAATGCGAGCATCGAAGAAATCGAAAATGCCGCCAAAAAAGCCAATGCCCATGATTTTATCACCCGGCTGCGCGACGGATACCATACAGTGGTCGGCGAAGGCGGCGAAGTGCTCAGTCGAGGCGAAAGGCAACGAATCACCCTGACCAGGGCTATCCTCATAGAACCCAAAATACTTATCCTGGATGAGGCCACGGCCTCGGTAGACCCGGAGTCGGAAAGGGCTATACTAAAGGCTATAGAACCCATTATGCAGGACCGAACCACCCTGCTGATAACCCATAGGCGGGAAATCATCGCCAAGGCCAAATACCTGCTGCGCATGGGCGAGGGACCGGCGTTGGCGGGGGTACGGCCGACATACCAGTATCTGGACCGCTCCAAGGAAACCCCCGGTAAAACCGGGGGCTAAATAAACGGAAAGAATTCACCACGAAGCGAAGTTCACGAAGTAAAAAAGATAGAAAAATAAATTCAGATTGGCGCATCCTTCGAGTAACTCAGGCCAAGTCAGTGTGGAATGGCCGAAAAGAGACCCCCGACACGTAGGTCGGGGGCATTTGAAAAAAACGACAAGAAAGCCCGGCGGAACCGGCGTCTGAGTATATAAGGGAAGACAACCGAAAGGCTGATAATAATTTGGCTCAAGCAGATTCAAAAACCAGACCGATAGTGCCCAATACAGTGATAGTGCGCAGAGACAGTATGTCAGGTCATAAAAATCCTGGTGAGGGCACAGTTAAGGGCCAAATCGCCTTGGCGGCGGTTTGGCTCTTGACGCTGGGGATGTGCGCCTCAACCGTCCACGGCCAAGAGGGCACATCAGCTTCCGGGACTGAAGGACCAAAAGAACTCCGGATGCGCGATCTGACCTCAATGGTCTATCAACTCAACTATGTGGGAGCCGAACGGGCCTTGGCTATAATCAAGATCATGGGCTATCGCGTAATCGAACCCGAAAACTTCAAAGCCGATGAGCCAATCGATCCCAAGAGCCTACCAGCCGTCTGCAAAATGCCAGACCCCTCAAAATCTTCGCTGGCAGGGACAGCAGCCATCAAGGGCGCCTTCGGTATCATGCTGCCGAGCCAGGCCACCCAAGAGTTCGAGCACTCAACTACCGGCGGGCCGCTGGAACGGCTGCTGATAATCTACGACCCCAGCCCCGCTAAAAGGAAGGCCCTGACCCAATTGCTGAAACTGCTGAGCAGCCAAATCGACGTAGCGGCGAGGCAACTGCTTATAGAAGGAATGGTGCTGGAGGTGTCCGAAATCGGCATGAAACAACTGGGGGTAGAGTACGCCCTGGGCCGATATGACGCAGCCGGTACAAACGCACGCGCCGCAGGCACGTTCCAAACGGCCACGGGAGAAACGGTGCGCCCGCTGATCCTGACCTTCGACAGCAGTATCCGCGGGGCACTGGACAGATATCGCATCATATTGCGGGCCCTGATCCGCAACGGAGAAGCCCAAGTTCTTAGCCGACCCAGCATTCTGGCCCTGGACAATCGTCAAGCCCGCATCCGGGTAACCACCGAAGTGCCGGTCTCCTCCACGTCCATTACCCAACTGACCACCGAACTGAAAGTTCAGTATATCTCCGTGGGTATAGTCCTAAACATCCGCCCGCGAATAAGCTCCAATAATGAAGATGTCTCCTTCCAAATCGATGCCAGCGTCTCCGATATCGACCCCACCTCACCATACCGAATCGAAATCGACCCCGACAGCTTAATGGGAGCCCAAGCCCCGGTGGTACTCACCCGCCAAGTACAAACCTACGCCCGTATCCGTAATAATACCCCACTGATCATCGGGGGCCTAATCACTAAAAGAAGCTCGTCCGAAACAGATCGGATACCGTGGCTCTCGGATATACCTATACTGGGATGGCTGTTCAAAAACCAGTCCGACAGTACCGAACGGCGGGAAGTAATAATCGTGCTGACACCATATGTACTGCCGGAAAAAACGGCCGTCAGCAGAGCTATGCCCAAAGACAGCGGGTACTTCGACGAAATCGATCCCATACTGTTCAGAGCAACATATAGAATCCGCATTCAAGATGTGTTCGACCTGTCCTTCCTGCGAAACAACACGGAGTTGAACGAACTAACGGCTCAAACCAAAAAGTTGGTCCGGACCCGTCCGGAACTGGCCAAGCAGCCGCCATTCAAGGAAATAATGGCCGGCGAAGTGCCCGGGGAAACCATCCTGGTCGAACGCATGGTCTATCAGATTATAAAAAAACTGGAGCTGATGAACAAGATCACGCCCAGCAACCTGGTTATGTTCAAAAAGAATGCCGGCGAACCGGCGGGATTCGAGGTGCAATTTGTAACCAGAGAACTCTCCGGCGACCGAAACGGCAACCTGGAAGAATACTTTCAGCAGAATCCCAACAAAGCATTGGCCATAATCTTCAACGTACCCAGAGAAGCAACGGCTCAGGACGTTATTCGGCAATCCATACCCCAAATACAGGAATTAGAACTGGCAGACCGGAACGAATGGAGCAAAAAACTCTATGAACTCAATCAACCGATCAATGGAATAGATCGCTGGACTATACTGATCAACGGGCCCAAGGACATAAAACGTTTGCAGGCGGCCCTGATACTAAAACGGACCATCGATCTGAACACAACGGACGACGGATTTCAACTGAAACACTTCAAAGTCGGCAGGCAACTGACCTTCCCGGTAGTCGAACCCAAACGGACATACCTGATCGACTGGGAAGTGGCCAAATACTTCTACCATACCGAGCATTACTACGCAGCATTCCAAAAGGAATTGGCTAATGGTCTGGCTGAACTGAGGGCCCAAATAGCCCGGCAGCAAAACGTGACTCCTGAACAACCATGAAAATCCATACGATTACCATACTCCTGGGGGTTGTGGTGAGCCTACTGACGACGACGGGCTGTGGGGGAAAAACCAACCCCGAAAGCTCAGCAGGCAGATTGCCTTGGACCAGAGTGAAAGAAGTAGAAGTAACCAGCGATACTGATACGCAAGGGCCATCACTGCAGGCTATGCCCAAAACAAACGGGACAATCACAGCTGGGGCAAGTCAATCGGAAGTAATCATGGCCTGGGGAGTGCCGGACTACATAATGGATTCTCAGTCGGATCCAGAGCGTAAGATATGGCAATACTCCCACGCTATAGTGGTCTTCCAGGGAACAAAGGTAGAACAAATCCTGCCTCGTTAGAAGTCCAAACCATAACCTAACTATGCAGATCAGAAAATAAATCGGCCTTCACAGCCCCAGAGATAGTGCTTATACTATGGGGCATGGAGCAAAGCAATCCAAGTAATATACGAGTACTGCCCAATCTGCTGGTAAATAAGATAGCTGCGGGCGAAGTTATCGAACGGCCGGCGTCGGTAGTAAAAGAACTACTGGAAAACGCAGTCGATGCGGGAGCTAAACGCATCGATGTGGCTGTGGAAGACGGGGGAAAGAAACTAATCCAGGTGACAGACGACGGGGTGGGAATGAGCAAAGAAAATGTCGCCCTGGCCTTCGCCCAACACGCCACCAGCAAACTAAACGACGAAGAAGACCTCTTCGCTATCAGAACCATGGGATTCAGAGGCGAAGCCCTGGCCAGTATCGCCAGCGTGAGCCGATCCAAGATAGTCAGTCGTACCGCACAAGGACAGGGCGGATACGAAGTGAGCATGGACGGCGGAAAACAAAGCGAAGTCAAACCAACAGCAGCTCCGGTGGGCACAACAGTAGGAGTACGCGAATTGTTCTTCAATGTGCCGGCCCGAAGAAAATTCCTGCGAAGCACCACCACGGAAATGGCCCACATAACAGAACAATTGACCCGCGTGGCACTGGCCTATAGCAATATACACTTCACTCTGAGCCATGGGGGTAGGAAAAGTCTGGAACTGCCGGTGAGCCAAAATCTACAGGGCAGAGTAGCGGAACTGTTCGGCGAAGAATTGGCCCAAACCCTGATCGAAGCAAACAGCAACGAAAGAGGGGTGAAAATCAAAGCCCTGCTGGCACCGCCGGGAATGAGTAAAACCAGCGGTAAATGGCAGTACTTCTTTCTAAACGGCAGGTACATACGAGATCGCGTGCTGAGCCATGCTCTGCGCGAAACGTACAGAGGCCTGATGGAACCGAGCCGATTCCCGGTGGCCTTCGTCTATCTGGAGATGGCTCCGGAAGTAGTGGATGTAAACGTACATCCGACCAAGATCGAAGTGCGATTCCGAGACTCCCATACGGTGCACTCCCAGGTGCTGGGGACGCTGCGGGAAACATTCCTCAAAAGCGATCTGGTCGGCAAGATGCACATCGAGCAAAACCGGCCGACCTATGAACAGGAACACCGAGTCCGGCAAGCTGTGGCAGATTACATCAAGTCGCAGCCAGTCAGTCAAGAACGGTTGAACTACGGCCAAAAGGGGCGGTCCGGGTACTCCAGTAGGCCAGGACAAATAAAACAAAACGGAGAAAAACTCAGGGAAGAACTGAACGAACTCTTCCTTCGAACAAGATCGTCAGAAAACGTCAATAAATCAGGAACCGGCTGCGGCAGCCTCCGGGAGACTCCTGCAAATACACAAGACATATATCGTAAGCGAAACAACAGACGGAATGGTTATAGTAGATCAACATGCCCTGCATGAGCGAATCCTGTACGAGAAATTGAAACGGCGGCTGGCTGAGGGGAAAGTGGCCTCCCAGCAACTACTGGTGCCCATGCCCATAGAACTGAACAATCAACAGCAGGGGGTACTGGAACGAGCTAAAGAAGTACTGGAACAAGTGGGAATCGAGCTGGTGGACTTCGGGCCAAAAGCAATAGCAGTACAGTCCTTCCCGGCAATGCTGGGCCAGGCAGACCCGGGGGCAGTAGTGCAAGATATAATAGACCGTCTGGCGGAAGTGCCGGCAGGAATGAGCGGTGAACAACTGCTCGAACCAGTGCTGGCGAGTATGTCCTGCAAGGCAGCAGTCAAGGCGGGCGATGAGTTGAGCAGCGAAGAAATGAGCCAACTGCTGGCGGATAGAAAACTGGCCGAGATGAGCAGCAGTTGCCCGCATGGTCGGCCGACAATGCTCAAGATGAGTCTGGCAGAACTGGAAAAACAATTTAAACGGATTTAAGATTATTAGCCACAGATTTCACAGATGAACACAGATTGTAAGAAAGAAGAAACACAAAGATTTCACCACGAAGGACACGAAGATCACGAAGGTGAAGAAAGTCACAAAGCAGAAACGGAAAGAAAGTTTTTTTGACGCAGATTGCGCTGATTACGCAGAGGAAGAAAAGAACCCCGCTCGGGGACGTAGCCCAGGGGCATTAGGGCAAAGAGGAAGTAACACATGGGTAAAAGGAATAAATATCCAAAGGAACTACTCGCAAAGTTGGAGTTATTGCAGGGGGATATTACCAAGCTTCAAGTGGATGCAATTGTCAATGCGGCTAATACCTCCCTTCTGGGTGGGGGCGGAGTGGACGGGGCAATCCATCGAGCGGCTGGGGCGGAACTGCTGGCGGAGTGTCGGAGGCTGGGTGGATGTCCGACAGGTCAAGCGAAAATGACCAAGGGATACAAGCTGCCGGCAAAACACGTGATCCATACGGTCGGGCCGGTGTATCATGGAAAAAAAGAGGATGCGGAACTGTTGGCGGCGTGCTACAGAAACTCGCTGGCGTTGGCTGGTGAAAATAATCTGGCCTCAATAGCCTTTCCGGCTATCAGCACGGGCGTATACGGGTATCCGCTGGAAGAAGCGACGCCAATTGCCATAGAAACGACTCTACAAGAACTGGCCAAATATCCTTCAATAGAACGGGTGGCGTTTGCCCTGTTTTCGGAGAAGGCGCTGAAAGTCTATAGGGATGTTCTGGAAAACTTACTTGGGTAGGTTCAAGCGGAGGCAGTTTTCGGGGCTGAAGGCCTGGTCGAAGTCAAAGACGTCCCGGAAATCCTCCAGGCTGTCACCCTCGGTCTTCTGCATGAGATCATTGTCGATCAGAGCGTAAATGATACGGCCAAAATCCAGGGTAACGCGGATGTTCCAACCATTCAAAACCGTTTTGGCCAAGAGGCCCCAACGGCGAACGGCCGCCTCCCGCAGGCCTTCACAGAGCTGCTGGCCGGTCACGTGACGCTGGCCGGCAAGGGCGGGATTGGTCATCTCGGGCTCAGGCCCGTGGGCGTGCACGGCGGCTGCATGCAGACCCTCGCGGATAAACACAAAAGCCTCCGGCGGATAAGGAGTCTGGGCGGCTATCTCGACAATAGATTTTACCGGTGTGTCCTTCATACCCTCTACAAACTCGACAATTCCACTACTTTCGGTCGGTGCGGGGAAACAACGGCGGACCCTGGCGAACAGGCGTGCCGGCCGGCAAAACACTCCATTGGCCGGATTGACTCAATGGCATCCGCTCGAGCTGGTCCCAGCAAAGCTGCTCAAAAAGCCTGGACATACTGCCGGGCATAAACGGGGTCAAGAAAACTCCCAACAGGCGAACAGACTCCCCGCAGTGATAAAGAACCGTCCGGAGCCGTTCCCGACTGGCGGGGTCAGTCTGCTTGGCCAAAGCAAAGGGCTTAGTTGAATCAATGTAACGGTTGGCCTCGGTAGCCAACGCAAGAATAGACTCCAAAGCAGTATGGAACTTGCAGTCAACAAAAGCGCTATCCACCCGCCCGGCCAGCTGACGGCCGACGGTCTGCAAAGAATCTTCCTGGGCGGTGCTGCCGCCAGGTTGGGGAACTCGACCGTCACAATAACGCTCAATCATATTAACCGTCCGGCTAAGCAGATTGCCAAGGTCATTGGCTAACTCCGAATTATAGCGTCTCAAAAACGATTCATCCGAAAAATCACCGTCCCGGCCAAAGGGAACCTCCCGTAACAGAAAATA
This sequence comes from Actinomycetota bacterium, assembly GCA_011682385.1. Taxonomy (GTDB): domain Bacteria; phylum Planctomycetota; class Phycisphaerae; order JAACET01; family JAACET01; genus JAACET01. The sequence goes on from JAACET010000035.1 coordinate 8,668, forward strand.
ACGAAAGGCGTCCGGGCCAAAACGGTCCAAATAACCGGAGGGATCCACAAAGTTACCCAGCGATTTGCTCATCCGCTGTCCATTATGTGTCCACCAGCCATGAGCAAATACACAGCGAGGCAACTCGACGTCCAGGGCCATTAATAAACAGGGCCAAATTACGGCGTGAAACCAAAGGATGTCTTTGCCGATCAGTTGAACGTCGGCGGGCCAATAACGCCAGGCGTCCTGCTGGTCGGTATAATTCAGGCCGGTAATGTAATTGCACAAGGCGTCAACCCAAACATAAATGGTATGGGAAGGATCGTTGGGCATCCTGATGCCCCACTCCAAACTGGGACGAGATATGGCTAAATCTCGCAGGCCCTCTTTTACCCGCGAATAGACCTCATTAAAACGGGCCGCGGGCTTGACGAAATCTCTATGCTCATCCAAATAAGCTAACAATCGATCCTGAAACTTGCTCAAACGAAAGAAGTAGTTTTCCTCCTTCACTCGCTGCAAAGGCGTACCCGACATGGCGCATTTATAATCGTTCTCAACGGCCTCGGTCTCACTGACGAACTGCTCCTCGGTAACAGAATACCAGCCTTCGTAATGGCCTGAATAGATGTTGCCCTGCTCAACGAGCTTGCTCATTATGGCCGCGAGCTGCTGTTCGTGGCGGGTTTCGGTAGTTCTAATGAAATCGTCGTTGCTGATGTCCAGACGCTGCCATAAGCTACGGAAGTCCTCGACCACGCGGTCGGCTAACTGGATGGGTTGGAGGTTCTGCCTGGCGGCGGCCTGGGCGATCTTTTGGCCGTGCTCGTCGGTGCCGGTGAGAAAATGGACGTCGCGGCCGGCAAGGCGATAATAGCGAGCCAAGACGTCCGCGGCTACGGTGGTATAAGCGTGACCAATGTGCGGAACATCGTTCACATAATAAATGGGCGTAGTTACATAGAACGTTTCAGGCACAGGTGTACTCCAAGGGTGCCGGCATAAGCTAGCCGTTGGGTCTGCGGCGATTCTTCCGCCGACGCTTGCCCCGGCCAGTCTGGTTAGATTGATTGGACTGTTCCAAAGATGGGCTCTTGTCCGATGAATCCTTCTCGGCAGAGCGCTCGACATCGTTGTCCGAATCCTGAGCAGGTCTACGCGGCTGGATAGTTATCTCGGAAAGCGGATAAGCTATCCGCCTGGAATCAGCCAAACGAACCACCACCAACTGAGTGAGTATCTGGCGGTCCACCACAACACCAGGGCCATCCGGGGTCTCGACCAGGGTGTTACGCGGGGGCAGAGTCTTACGCAACTGATCGTAAGTACAATTCTCGTAACGCAGGCAACACATCAATCGACCACAACGGCCGGAAATCTTGGCTGGGTCCAAAGTGGCCTTCTGAACCTTGGCCATCCTCATGTTCACCGGAGCCAACATCTTCAAAAAGGAACGGCAACAACAGGCCCGGCCACAGCGCTCGTAATCAGCCAACAACTTGGCCTCGTCACGGGCACCAACCTGACGCATCTCAATGCGAGTCTGGTACTCCTTGGCTAACCGGCGGACCAGCCGGCGGAAGTCCACACGCTTTTCACTCTTGAAGTAAAAAATAATCCGGTCGCCACCGAAAAGGTGCTCCACAGCCACGGGTTTCATTTTCAGGCTCATCTGGCCAATGACCTTCCGGCACATGCTGAGCTTCTCGCCAACGGCCTCGTCCAAATGACGCTGGTCAATGAGGTCCTGAGGACTAGCGATGCGAAGAACCTGACCGTTGCGGCTGACAGATTCCTCCATACCACAACCGCACAAATAGTCCTGCCAATGCTGACGGGAAATACCTCGATCACCTGAACCCTCACAGTGACCCAAAACAATACTGCCCAACTCAATGCCCCGCTCGGTGCGAACAATGACTTTCATGCCGGCTGACAAGGTAATATTCTCGGGCCGACGAAACTCGCCAAACATATTCAAATGGCCATAACGGACCAGGGCGGTCCGGTCGTCGCTGTCCTGAGAAGGCTCTGGGGGAACTGGAGGGGCCTGGGAGGCTTGCGGCTGACCAGAAGGAGACTCCGGTACCTGGCCCTCTGGGGCGGGGGGAGCGGGATTGTCGGGGGGCGGAGCCCTAAGTTCTTCATTATCCATAAATACGTTCTACTATGTTATCTTACCCCGGCAGAAGATGACTTGACCCCAACAGGTGGGGAATTCATCCCGGCCAGGTCGCCAAATAAGTCCTCAAGTACCAGATTAGCATTGACGTTGCTTAGTATCAAGTACTCAGATCGGCTAACCAAAGAAACAGCCCGACTGGCACTAAGAATATCCATCCGGGCGGCAGCCTTGCTCAAAAGACTCCGCTGATCCGTATTGATCCAGGCAGATGCCTCGGCACCACTATGGTAAAGCATGATATCTCGATAAAAGGCAGAGGTTACAGCCAATAAAAAACTGTACATCCGCTGCTTGGATACGGTATCGGAAATAGTGGGCTCGTCCTTGCGGGCCTGAGCAGCGTAGGCCTTGGGCAAAGCCATGAGCCGTTCGGCCAGATCGACAACATCGCCGGCAGTAAGGCCAGCGAGATCCGCAAGCAGATCGACCTTAATGGAATACCATTGTTGAGCAGCCAGCCAAAGAGCCCGGCCAAGACTGCCCTGGGCAAAACGGGCCCAAAAGGTACTCTCAGCGGGTTCATATCCGGCTTGACCCAGACGATCCAGCAAAAAGTCCTCCGGCAACGGTCCAAACATAACCAACTGGCAACGGCTAAGAACAGTGGGTAATAAACCCTCCAGCTTGTCGGCCAAGAGGATCAGTACGGTGCCATCGGGGGGCTCTTCCAGGGTCTTAAGCAAAGCATTCTGAGCCGAGGGATTGGCTAAGTGAATTTCGCGGACGACAAAGACCCTGCCCCGGCCATAAGTGCTGGTCAGACGAGCAGGCTGGTTCAGTTTCTCGCGAATTACGTCCACGGACAGAACGGTGGCCTGGTGAGTCTTTCGGCTAGGCGATGCAACATCAGCCGGCTGGTCCAACTGCTGGGAACGCAACTCGCGAATCTGCTCACGATAAACCAAATGGAAATCAGGGTGAGTGTCAGCCTCTATTTGCCGACAACTGGGGCAGGCGTCGCAACAATCATAATAATCGTGACCGTCGCGGCGAGCGGACCGGCGGTTTTCACACAAACGTAGCTTGGCAAATTCCCGGGCGCACAACTCCTTGCCCACACCGACAGGGCCATGAAAAATGTAGGCGTGGGGAATGCGCTCGCTCCTGACGGCCTGCTGGAGCTTAACGATTGCTTTGTCCTGGGCAACTACTGAAAAAATCGACATGCCTACACCATTACTTAGCCACAGATTTCACAGATTACACTGACAAAACAGAAAGAAAAGAATTTTTGACGCTGATTTCGCGGATTACGCAGATAATACAGATGAAGATTTGTTGGTAGTTTGTGCTGGGGACTTTGGTCATATCGTGATTTCGATTTGTTCAGCATTGGCGGCAAAAGTGGCATCGTCTTCTACAGGTTCCAAATAGAGCTCTATCGCCGCACGGATATTTTCCAGGGCTTCTTCTCGTGTATTTCCCTCACTAATACATCCGGGCAGAGCGGGAACAATAGCTGTATATCCACCTTCTTCGCTTGGCTCCAGGATAACTTTTATATACATTTTGCCATACCTCCTGTCTAAATCATAGCACATCTATTCTGGTGTGACAAGCGGAAGAAGAATACCAGGTGTATTAAGGTTTTGTGGAAATCATAAAAAAGACCCCCGGCACGTAGGCCGGGGGCATTCGAATATCCGTCCCAGAACACAGGCGTTACAACTGAAGAAACCCCCGGTAAAACCGGGGGCTAAATATAATACGATCCACAGAACCTTAATGCACCCAAGAATACCGGCGCGCGTTCCTGGCATCGGTGCGCCAGCAACAAATTACACACCCAGGACGCGGCGAATGGCTTGCTGGGTCTGCTCGACAGTACCTGAGGCATCAACAACAGCGACCTCCGGTCGCAAATCGGCCAAGGCTAAATAGCCCCGGTGGACGGCCTGATGAAAGGACAAAGGTTTAGACTCCATGCGGTCAGGCTTCTCAGACAAACGGGTAAGGCCAATCCGAGGGTCAATGTCCAAAATAACCGCGTGATCAGCCCAATTCAGGCCCATGGCGTCCGTGAGCCTGCAAACAGTCTCGGTGCCAAGCTCGCCGGCTGAACCCTGATAGGCGCAGGTACTGTAAATCCAACGGTCCGAAAGCACACACGAGCCAGCCTTCAGAGTTGGGGCAATCCGCTCGAGCCATAACTGAAGCCGAGCGGCTGTATATAAAAGCAATTCAGTGCGGGCAGTCATGGCTTGGTGAGCTGGCGAAAGGAGTATTTGCCGAATGGCTTCGCCTATGTCAGTTCCACCAGGGTCACGAACAGTAACAACAGATAAACCAAGTGAACCAAGATACTCGGCCAACAAGCTAAGCTGCGTGGTCTTGCCCGATCCGTCAGGGCCGTCAATGACAATAAAACGGCCGGCGAATTCTTTGGCGGTAATGTCTTTCATTTTTCACCACGAAGGACACGAAGAAAAACAGATTAAGGACCCCTGGGACGTAGCCCAGGGGCATTCGACTAAGGCTCGATCAATTCGGCGGCCTTGTAACTGCTGCGGATAAACGGGCCGGAAGCTACAGCTAAAAAACCCAACGAGCGAGCAGTCCGCTCGTAATCTTCAAAAATGCGGGGCTCAACATAACGGTCCACGGCCAAGTGCTCGGCAGTCGGACTAAGGTATTGGCCAATGGTAAGTATATCACAATCAACGCTGCGCAGGTCATGCATGGCCTCAGTGATCTCGGCGTCGGTCTCGCCCAAACCGACCATCAGGCCACTCTTGGTGTATAGCCCGGCTTTGGCCTGCTTGGCCCAAGAAAGTACCTCAAGGGAGCGGCGATAGTCGGCTCCGCTGCGTATCCTGGGAGTCAGACGCTCAACGGTCTCCAGATTGTGGTTGTACACGGAGGGGCGGGCGGAGCAAACCAACTCGACACTTTCCCTGCGGCCAGCAAAATCGGAAGTAAGGGCCTCAACGCGGCAGGAAGGATTGAGGTCCATAACAGCGTGGATAGTCTTGAAAAAATGTTCGGCTCCGCCGTCAGGTAAATCATCCCGGGTAACAGAAGTGATCACGGCATACTTTAAGGACATCCTTTGTATAGCCTGGGCGATTCGCTGGGGCTCAGAAGCATTGAGCGGGACAGGTTGAGCAGCTCCGCCGACGGCACAAAAGGCACAGTGCCGGGTGCATCTATCGCCCATAATCATAAAAGTAGCGGTGCCGGCACTAAAACATTCGTTAAGATTAGGGCACTTGGCCTCTCGGCAAACCGTGTTCACACCCAGGGACTCAATAGTATCGGCTGTGCTGACATAACAAGCGGAACTCGTCAGGCGCTTGCGCAGCCAGGGAGGTAATCGCCTAGGGGTGGAATGTGCAACGTTCTGGGGCATTGGTAGGGATATCAAAAATAAAAAATAAAAATGTAAAATGGGAAAGACACACAACACAAAAGCACAATTCCGAAAGTTTTTTCATTTTTATATTCTTATATGCCATTTTGATATTTACACGCTGTGTATCGCTTGGTCGAGCCAGGCTTCGCCGGCCTCGGCCAGAGCCTCGGAAAAGGTCGGATGAGTGTGGATGGTCTCAATGAGCTCGGCGACAGTACACTCAGTCTTCATAGCCAACGCTACCTGCTGGATGACGTCGGCGGCGTGCGGGCCAACCATAGAGGCACCAATGATCTCGCCGGTGTCCTTATCGGCGATGATCTTGGCAAAGCCAGTAGTACTGCGGTAAGCACGAGCTATTCCACTGGCCTGCAAAGGAAACTTGGCGATCTTGACATTCAGGCCAGCCTGGGCGGTCTGGGATTCATTCAAACCCACAACGCCAATCTCAGGATGAGTGAAAATACCAAAAGGAACCACGGAAAAATCCTCGCTCATGTCCGCTCCGGCAATGTTCTCCGCAGCGACTATGCCCATCCGGCTGGCAACGTGAGCCAAAGGCATGGCCCCGGCGACCTCGCCGATGGCCCAAATACCGGGGACATTGGTGCGGCAAGAGCTGTCAACTTTGATAAACTTGCCGTCGTTATCCACGCCGGCGGATTCCAATCCCAGACTGGCCAGGTTGGTGGTGCGGCCAATGGATATCAAGGCACACTCGGCCTGTAGTTTCTGGCCGTCCTCAAGTTCGGCGGTAATGCCCGAAGCAGACTTGCTCAACTTGCTGATCTTGGCGGAGGTGTGGACATCGATCTTCTTGTCCTTAAACGTGCGGCTGATGAGCTTGCCAATGTCAGCATCCAAAACCGGCAGCAGCGAACCAAGCAACTCGACAACGGTAACCTGTAGGCCAAACTCGGCAAACATAGTGGCAAACTCGCAGCCGGCAATGCCACCGCCGACAATCAGAATAGACTTGGGCAAAGTGGTCAGGGCCAAAACGTCGTTGGTGTTCATGATCTTCCGGCCGTCGAAATCAAAACCAGGTAACTTGGCTGGCCCAGTACCGGTGGCAATGACTATATTGTCGGCCTGGAGGGTGCTGCTTTGGCCGGCGTTGTCGGTGACAGAAATCGACTTGGGGCCGGTGAGCTTGGCTGTGCCGGAAATAACCCGAACCTTGAGGTTCTTCAACAGGCCACCAACGCCGAGCCGAAGGTCTTTAACAACTTTGTCCTTAAAGGCGGCAGCCTTGGAAAAATCTACATCTACCTTACCCGTGCCTAGGCCCAACTTCTCGGCTGAACGCATGTGCCAAGCCAATTCGGAAACGTGCAGCAGGGCCTTGGTGGGGATACAACCGCGATTAAGGCAGGTGCCGCCAAGGTGCTCTTTCTCGATCAAAACAGTGTCAATACCCCGGCGGGCTGCCCGCAAGGCAGCTACATAACCACCCGGGCCGGCGCCAATTATGGCACAGTTGCATTTGGTCATTGGATAACCCTCAGATAGAAAAAATAACCCATCACCATGATACCAATTTGGGCGAAAATGTCACTACAAAAAGGCGTGAGGCCTGAGGGAAATATCAAATATCAAAAAGCAAATATCAAAAATACATATCAAAAATCAAATATTTAAGATATATTCATCCTCAAAGAAACCCGCGGTGAAACGGGAGGGTAAATAAAATCGTGAAAGAAACTATCCGCCGAGAACTGCGACAGAATCTGACGGATATGAAAGACGGGCTTCGGCAGGAACTGTCGGAACGGGCGTGCAAGTTACTACTGGATTTGCCGGAATACGGCCGAGCCAAAATACTGATGGCCTATATCCCGCTGCCGGATGAGCTGAATATCGAGCCGGTGCTGCGGTCGGCCTGGCAAGACAGTAAAATCGTGGCCATGCCGAAGATCGTCTGGGAAAAACACGAACTCAAGCCGATCGTTACGCATAATCTCGATAGCGATCTGATTGCCGGTCGGCACGGATTGCGAGAACCGGCAGGCAGGCAAGAAATCAAACTGGAACAAATCGATCTGCTGATCGTGCCGGCTGTGGGGTTCGACCGCAGAGGACATCGGATGGGTAGAGGCGGCGGGTTTTACGACCGCTTTCTGGCCCGGCCGAGCCTGCGAGCTAAGACCGTGGGGATTACCTTCGCTCAGCAAGTTTTAAAAGAATTGCCTGTGCTTAGCCACGACCAAAGGGTACAGATGGTTGTTACCGATGCGGGGGTACACCGATGTAAGAAAGACAATTAGCTACAGATAAACACAGATAATAAAGAAACGGAAAGAAAGATTTTTAGACGCTGATTACGCAGATTCCGCTGATAATACAAACAAAGAAATACGGAGAAAAAGGAAAAACTTCAGGCCGTGGGCGATGATTCCGACTCAACGGGGGAGTCGGCGGGCAGGCTGAGCTTGGAACGAATCATGGCGTAAAGCTCGTCAAAATAATCCAAATTAAATTCGTCCAGCTTCAAAGAGACTTCGCGATCCTGAGGGTCACGGTACTTAACAAACAAATAGCCCTTCTTGGATAAAATGCTGGTGTCAATGTCCGTAATGGACGACCAAGGGATCGGAGCTTGGCCGTTGATACTTAGGCCGGTCTGATCGTCGGCCTCAATGCGGAATCGAACAGCCTTGATGGCAAAAAACAAAGCAACTCCACCCAGGACAATCAAAACGGGAACGGCATAGAGATTGAACTGACGAGAAGACTCCTTCATGCTCTCTTTGTAGAAAGCGTCGTACCAACACCATACGGCCAATCCAAAACATAAGACCGTGGCAATAGACAGCTTGACGACCCGTTCCCGGGTGGACTTGACAATGAGTGACATGGTAATACCCCAACTCAAAAAATTTGACTTTATCCAGATCTACCGGGCGGCATTGTACCGCAAGAATCCAAACCCAACAAGTAGTTAATCCCGGTGGTAATGGCCGCTCTTGCCGCCTGATTTCTCCAATAAACATACGTCCGTAATCTCAATGCCCCTGCCCAGGGCCTTGCACATGTCATAGACGGTCAGGGCGGCTACCGATACGGCAGTAAGGGCTTCCATCTCCAGGCCGGTGCGAGCCTGGGCCAGGACCGTGGCAAAAATGTAGACAGAGTCGTCACGCAGATCGGCCTCCACCGCGACACTATCCAAGGGCAAAGGATGGCACAAAGGGATCAACTCAGAAGTCCGCTTGGCCGCCTGGATACCGGCTAAACGGGCTACCTGCAAAACATTGCCCTTGGCTGTTGTCGGCGAATCGGCTAATTGGCGAGCAATATCATCGCCCAAGCGGACGACGGCCTGGGCCCGGGCTAAACGCGAAGTAATCGGCTTGGCGGAAACGTCCACCATCCGGGGGTTGTGCTGCGAATCCAAGTGAGTTAGATCCATGATGTTGCCTTTCTAATCCGCCCGCTTGTTGTTGCCCCGTAGTTGGCCGTCCGTGAGTTCAACTAATTGATCGGAAATATTATGGAGCTGGCCGTTGGCTGGGCAAGTGTGAACGATTGTCGTGGCCCGCTGGTCCCGAAGGCGACGAAGCAGACTACAAATGATATCGACAGTCCTGGCGTCAACGTTGGCAGAGGGTTCATCAAGCAATATAGCTCGGGGCTGAATGGCAATGGCCCGAGCCAAGTTGACCCGCTGCCGTTGGCCGGCTGACAATCCGGACGCATCCCGCCGGGAAAATTCGGACAACTCCACCACCTCCAGGGCTTCAGCGGCCCTGAGCCGGGCCTGGGTCCGAGCGAGGCCGCGAGCCTTCAGGCCAAATAGCACATTGTCCAGCACACTGCCGTGGAACATGTAGCCGGCGTGCATGACCATCACCACCTTCCGCTGAAGCCTGCGATCAGCGCGGCGGGCGGGCTGCCCCCACAGGCTGACCCGGCCATGGGTCGGACGGCGAAGCAAGGCCATCACCTCCAGCAGGGTCGTCTTGCCGGCACCGTTGGGGCCGACAATTCCTGTAATCCGACCATCCGGGATGACCAACTCCTCCAGGTCGAGCACGACCGTCCGGCCATAGCGAACCTGCACATTATGACACTGGAAAAACATCCGGATAACGCCTCGGGGACGGCAGACTAAATATCTGCGCAGCTACATTGATACCTAAAGCAATCAGCACCAGAATGAGGCCCAGGGCCAAAGCCAAGGCGAAATCACCACCAGCAGTTTCCAGGGCAATGGCTGTGGTCATGGTGCGGGTGTAGTACTTGATGTTTCCGCCAACCATCATGGCAATGCCCAGTTCCGAGCAGATCCGCCCAAAAGCGGCCATGGTTACGGCAATCAGAGCCACCCTGGCTTCGCAAATAACAGTCCAAAAGATACGCAAACGTCCAGCACCAAGCGTGCGGGCAGTCATCTCCATTTTGGGCTCCAGGCTGGCTGTGGCTGACGAAAACAAGGCCACGATGATCGGCAAGGCCAAAGCGAACTCACCGATAATGATGGCCCGGCGCGTGTACAGAATCGCCAGTTCGCCTAGCGGTCCGGTACTGCTGAGCAGACCGTAAAGAAGCAACCCAATAACTACCGTAGGCACAGCCATTCCTGTGTGGGCGGCAACAACCAGCACGCCTCGGCCCCGGAAATTCCTACGTCCCAAAAGCACCGCTATGGGAACACCAACGAATACCGCGGCTGCTGTGGCTGTCAGCGAACAAAACAACGAAGTGCGGACGCACTCCAATAGGTTCGGATCAAGCGTGCGGATGAGTTGGCCGGCCTGTCTTACTGCTTCAATCATAAACTACCACTCAAAGTAGAGGGCTATTCACTGCTTTTCGGCCAAGGATGGAAGAGTATTTCTCCGTCCAGCCTGTAATCGGCGATGAGTTTTTGGCCTTGCTCGGAAGTCAAAAACTCAATGAACTTCAGGGCCTGCACATATTTTACCTGCGGGTACTTAGCCGGATTGACCGCAATAACCCCGTAAGGATTGTACAACATCTTGTCGCCGGCGACCAGCACAACCAAATCAATCTTCTTGCGAAACTTGATGAAGGTGCCACGGTCGGACAATACATAGGCATTCATCTGGTTGGCCATGATCAGGGCTTCGCCCATGCCCTTTCCAACAGAGCGATACCATTGGCCGGCTGGTTCGAGGCCGGTCGCTTGCCAAAGCTCTTGTTCCTTCTTATGCGTGCCGGAATTGTCGCCGCGGCTGACAAAAATGCTCCCAGAGGCAGCAATCCTTTTCAGGGCCTCGGCGGCTGATGCTATAGCCCTCACCTGGGCCGGGTCGGAAGCTGGGCCCAGAATAACGAAATCGTTGTACATCACTTGTCGACGGTTTACACCCCAGCCTTCATCGACAAATTGCTGCTCCGCTGCCGGTGCGTGAACCAAGACCAAGTCACAATTGCCGTCCCGTGCGGTCCGCAGGGCCTTGCCGGTACCCATGGGCATGACCTGGACGTTGATGCCCGTCTTGGCCCAAAAAGCCGGCACGAGCACATCCAACAGGCCTGAACTCTCCGTCGAAGTCGTTGTGGCTAATCTGATGGCCTGGGGCTCTTGGTCGCTACAACCGACCAGCAAAACAAGGCAAACCAACAACGTAATGAAGCGTGGAATCTGTTTCATGGCTTAGTCAACACTATCCTGTCCGCGAGACCGCTCGTCCCTGATAGAACCAACTATCTCTTCCAAAAGGTCCTGGGGACTGAGCAAACCAAGGGCCCGTCCGTCTCTATCAACGACAATGGCCAAGGGAACCTGACTATAACGAAACTCCGTGAGCAAAGCACCAACGGATTTGCTGCGGGGAATTCGAGTAATCTCACGCCGAACAAAGCGATCAATCGGCGTGCTAGGATCGGCTGAACTATACATAATGTCAGTCAGATTGACGATGCCGACAATGTTGTCACGGGGGCCATCGTAAACCGGAAAACGAGAAAAACCAACCCGCTGAGCCAGGCACTGGACATCAGCTATTGTAGATTGCAGCGGGACAGCGGCCATCCTGGGCAAAGGGACCATGACGGCAGAAACCAGGCGGTCGCCTAAATCAAAGACACTCTGGATCATCCGGCGGGTCTGAGGGGCCAATACGCCATGCTCCTCGCCGACCTGAGCCAGGGCCTTAAGCTCCTCACGGGAAACGTCAATAGAGGCAGTCTCGGCGCGTCCGGGGAGCAGCCACAACAAAGCCCGCGTGATACCACCAGCTACAGCGATAATCACGTAAAGCAATCTCTGGGCCAAATACAAGGTCCGGGCAATGTGCAAAGTAATGCTGTCGGCCCGGACCCGGCAGATACACTTGGGGATCAACTCGGCAAAGACCAAAATGACCGGGGTCATGAGCAAGGTAGCTACCAGAGACTCGTTCCAACCGGTAGGTATGTGACGGGCAATAAGTAACGTGGCTAAAGAAGTGACCGTAACAACAGCAATATTAGTGCCCACCAAGGTGATAGCTAATAAATCCTCGCTCTTGGCGAGCAGTTTGAGGGCCAGGCTGGCCCGGTTATCACCCTTGGAAGCAGAAAGGCGAAGCTTGGCCCGGTCGGCAGAAATAACGGCAGTCTCCGAGCCGGAGAAAAAACCCTCCAGGAGCAAAAAGACGAGGATCAAAACTATGAACAGAAACTCAAACACTGCCAGAAATCCTTTTTTTTCAAAACTCTGCCGGGGTGTCGAGACCCGAAGCAGGACGCAAACGACGGACCAGCACAGCATCTATACTCCGTCCGGAAATCTTGAGAACGGTAAACTCCAGGCGTCCGTCATCAATACGTTCGGAAACCTCCGGGACGTCACCAAACAAGCTCATAACGTAGCCGCCAATGGTGTCGAAATCACCCAAAGGAATGTCCAAATCGAATCGGCGATTTAGCTCGCGAATCCGTAACCGGCCCAGCAAACGCAGGCCCTCGGCGTCAAGGCGGGCGGCGGCAGAAACGTCCTGATCGTGCTCAAAGGCCTCGCCGACAATCTCAGCTAAAATGTCTTCCAAAGACAACAAACCGGCTGTGCCGCCGTACTCGTCCAACAGTATGGCCAAGTGGGCGCCACGCTGACGCATCTGGGCGAGCAAAACGTCAATCCACTGGCTCTGAGGGACCAGAAAAACAGGGCGAACCAAGGCAAAAGCAGGCGGTGAGTCCATGGCGTCACGGGTCTGCACAAACTGCTGGACACTCAACTGCTCAATATGGTGGTCGCGCCAGGCAGGCAAATCCTTGAAATGAAAAACACCCCAAATGTGGTCAATGTCACGGTCGTAGATGGGAATCCGCCATCGCCGGCTACTCTTGGCCAACTCGATCAGTCCGGCAATGCTAATGTGCTGCTCGGCGGCAATGATCCGCGTGCGCGGGACCATCAACTCCTTGGCGTCAATCTGGGATAACTCAAAAACACGACGAATGATCCGAACCTCATGGGCGGCTACGACACCATCGGCCTGACCAACCTGGAGCATAGCCTCGAAATCCTCCTCGGTAATCCGGGACTGGGACTCTAAACTACGCAGGCCAAAAGTCGATAAGACCAAATTGCTGAAACGCCGTAACACAAAACGAATCGGAGAAATCAGCCAACTAAACACCAACAGCGGGCCGGCGGCAAATAAAGAAAACTCCTCAGGCGAACGCAGGGCAAAGGTCTTAGGGGTGATCTCGCCAAAAACCAAAAGCAAAAACGTAGAAACCAATATGGCAAGGTAAAGGCCGGAGGAAGGCAAAAACTCAAGAGCCAAGGCGGCAATAATACTGGATAAAGCCACGTTGACCAGAGTGTTGCCGACCAAAACAGTAGTAAACAAACGAGTAGGTGCAGACAATAACCGTGAGACAGCTCGTCCACCCCGGCCGGCAGAATCGTGCAATCGGCGCACGCGAGCCCGGCTAAGGGCGCAAAGTGCCGTCTCCGAGCCGGAAAAGAAAGCTGACAAAAACAACAGGCCAACCAAGGCCAAAAGGTGGGGGATATGCGCAAAAATACCCATCAGGGTTTTCTATGATCCCTCCAAAAAAGAGCTGGTACGTGGTCCAGGGGGCTCGTCCAAATTTGCCAGAAGTTGATCTTCAGCGCTTAGAGTATACATCTTGCCTTTACGTGTTGGACTAATAGGCGAGATTCTAGGGGCGGATGGGAAAAATGTCAAGAAATTAGACCAAATAGAGGGAAACAAAATGGGGATTGGGCGGTCTAATTTATAGTTGTCGCAAATGGGCAAAATGGGTAAAAGAAAGAGACATTTCTCAGGGCGTTCCGGAAAAAATGGGCTCCAGCAAACGGGGAGGCAGAAACATGTCTATCAATCAACAACTTCCAGATTATACCAACTCCGAAGGCGAAGTCTTCTCTCTGCGGTTGGTAAATGCTCCGCCAACCAAAGGCCATGACGACCGCTGGGAATACCTGGTGGTGGCTAAAAATAAAAGCTGGGGACGTGAGGAATTCCGGGTGCTGCTGAAGAAGACGGCGTTCGCCAGCGAAGAAGAGGCCCAAGAATTCATCCTGGGTGAGCCATTGGAAGACGTCAAGAAACGCCTGGACACGCTCGACGAAGACCCCATCGATTTGTTTGAACTGGATATGTCCAAGGGCTGGGCTGTAGTGTGAGAAGAAATATCAAAGATCAAAAAGCAAATATCAAAAAGGGAAGAAACGGAAAGATTTTTAGACGCTGATTACGCAGATTCCGCTGAAACAACAGAAAAGAGAAAGAACTCACCACGAAGGAC
>JAACET010000036.1 GCA_011682385.1 Actinomycetota bacterium
TCTTCGATAGTGTCAAAGCTCATGTCCCGCTGCGGAAGATCCAATTTCAGCCAGGCACGGCGGATGATCGCAGCCTGCAAGGCACGGTGGCTCTTCGCCAAGCCAGGTAGGTCGATGCAGACAAGTGAACCGAGCGTACGGGCGACACGGTCAAAAAGCTCAACCGTGTGCTCATCCAGAAAATCATTTGTTTGTTCCGCTATTTTCGCCAATTTCAACAGGGCTTCATTGACGCGGGGATTGTATTTCTCGCGTAGCAACCGAAGCAGTTCATTGCGGATGCGGCTCCGGGTAGCATCCAGGCCCAAATTAGTGTGATCGGTTCGCCAGGAGACTGACCTATCGGCGAGAAATTCCTCGATCCGGACCCGGTGGCAGGACAACAGAGGTCGGACAATATGTATCTCCGGCTGCCGGCACAACAACCGGCGCGGCTTGATGCCGGCCAAACCCGTCAATCCTGTGCCGCGAGTAATCCGATGCAGAATCGTCTCGACCTGATCGTCAGCATGGTGAGCAAGAGCAACGGCTGAACATTGCTGCTGTTCGGCAGCGCGGCTAAAAAAATCATAGCGAGCCAAGCGACCGGCTGATTCCAGGCAGAGCTTACGCTCGGCGGCCAGAGCAGGTACATCAACAGCCTCGATAAAAATGGGCAAATCCAGTTTCTTGGCCAATTCGCATACGAATTCAGCATCCTTTTGGGACTGTTCGCCGCGGATGCCATGCTCCAAATGAGCCACAAACAATTCTATGTCCAACTTGCCGGCACGCACCAGCTCCAGAAGCGCCAAGAGCAAGGCCACAGAATCCGCCCCGCCGGACACACCCACCAGAACCCGCGGGGGAAACTGTAACAGGTGGTGGTCCTGGATATATCGGTGAACCTTTTCAACCAAGGGATGCATAGAGCTATCTCACTTGACGGACTTATCCGGCAATTATCCGAGCCCCGCTTCTGCGGGGATTCATTTGGCTGGCCAATCCGCCAGCCGGTAGTTACAATATACCGGTTCAGCCCAAAACTCCAGCCTAACCGGGACAGAGAATGACCAAGGCAGCATACTTCGATTGTTTCAGTGGGGCCAGTGGAGATATGATCCTGGCAGCCCTTATCGACGCCGGGGCCGACCTGGAAAAGATACGCTCCGAGCTGGCTTCGTTAGGCCTTCAAGGCTACGAACTCAAGGTCAGTCAAGTCAAGCGAGCATCGCTGCGAGCCAACCGCGTGGAAGTCTCCGTCTCCAGCGATGATCAGCCGAACCGACACCTGTCAGATATACTAACCCTTATCGACAACAGCAAACTGGGTGAGTTAGTCAAATCACGGGCTGGTCGAATCTTTCGGCGATTAGCTGAGGCCGAAGCAGCCGTGCACGGCACAGAAGTGGAAAAAATCCATTTCCACGAGGTCGGCGCGGTGGATTCGATTATCGATATTGTGGGGACGTGTATCGGCCTGGACCTGCTGGCCATAGAGAAGTTCTATTGTTCGGAATTAGCGACCGGCTCAGGTTCGGTGCATTGTGCCCACGGGACTCTGCCAGTGCCGGCACCAGCGACAGTCCAATTGCTCGTAGGTATTCCCACAAAAGTCGGCTACACCGGACGGGAACTGACCACTCCTACGGGGGCAGCTATCCTGACTACCTTATGCGAAGGCTTCGGGAATTGCCCGGATATGCGGAGCGAAAGAATCGGCTGCGGGGCAGGGCGGGAAGATTTGCCGGGTCATCCAAACATGCTGCGGATCATCATCGGTAAACTACAGGCTGGGGGCAGTAGCGAAACCGAAAGTGATCAGATTTGGCTTCTCGAAACAAACCTGGATGACGCCTCCGGAGAACTGATAGGGCCTTTGTACGAAGCGCTGCTCTCTCTCGGGGCCCTGGATGTGTATGTCACTCCCATCCAGATGAAGAAGAATCGGCCGGGAGTTTTAATATCGGTGCTGGTGGGGCCTGAGAAACTCGCTGAGATTGAGGATGCTTTGTTCGAGTCCACGCCCACATTCGGACTGCGACGGCATTTGTGCCAAAGGTCCAAGCTGACCCGCCGAACAGTGCAGATACAAACACCCTACGGCGAGATAAGGGTAAAAGTGGGTCTGCGGGGAACGAAAGAGCTGACGGCCGCACCTGAATTTGAGGACTGTAAGGCGGCGGCTTGCAACCATAGCGTCTCGCCGAGAGAAATCTACAACGAGGCCCTGGCCTGTTACCGGAAAGTGAAAAGTAGTGAGTGCGAATAAGAAAAACCACCAGCAAACAGACCTGGAGTCTACAGTTTCCGAACTACACTGTCTGGCTGAGAAAATCCGCCGGCAGATAGAGCAAGAACTCGCACGGCTGGAAAAGGCCCGGCTTCTGGCGGCTACGGAATCGGATCGCCTGGAGGCCCTATTGGCCCAGACGCAGCCGGGACCTGATCCACCCTCGAAGAGAAGTCCGACCGACAAACACCACCAGATATACAAACTGGCCGAAGAGGGACTGGAGCCCCTGGAAATAGCCCAACAGACCGGCCAATCCCTAGGTGAAATCCAGCTACTTCTCGCTTTGCGCAAGTCCGAATGAGCCCTAAGAAAACCACGCCATCTACTGCCGCTAAGAAAGCTAAGCCTGTCGGCGGCCAAGCCTCTCCACGCAGGTCCAAAGAGACGCTCCGGCAAAAGTGTCAGCGAGTCAAGCTGATAGATCAACGACTGGCCAAGGCTTATCCGAAAGCTCGCTGCACGTTGAATTTCAAGAATCCGCTGGAATTGCTGGTAGCAACTATCCTGGCTGCTCAATGTACGGACGAAAGAGTAAATATCGTCACCAAGACCCTCTTCAAAAAGTATCGCACAGCCAAGGATTACGCCCAGGCCGAGGCGAAAGTATTTCAGCGGGATATCAACTCGGTAGGATTTTTCCGTAACAAGACCAAGTCCATACTGGGCTGTACGCAAATGATGCTAGATGAGTACGCTGGGAAAGTGCCGCAGACTATGGAGCAATTGCTGAGGTTGCCCGGTGTAGGCAGAAAGACGGCCAACGTAATTCTGGGTAATTCATTCGGTATTCCGGGCATCGTAGTAGATACCCACGTGAGACGACTATCCGGTCGATTAGGGCTCAGTGTTCAGAGTGATCCCAATAAGATCGAGCAAGACCTTATGAAAATCGTATCCAAAAGCCGCTGGACAATGTTCAGCCACCTGCTGGTGTTCCACGGACGAAATATCTGCCTGGCCCGAAAGCCTCGCTGTCCTGAATGTCTGCTGAATGATTTGTGCCCGTCGGTGGGCAGTTACTGTCACTAATGGTCGTCCAAGTCGGTCTCTTCTTGATCGCCCTGCTCGTCCTCGATCTTCCACTTGTCCGACTCGTCCATGTCATCCAACTCACGCTCGACGTGCTTGAACATACGCTCCTGCAAAGGAGCGAGCCGACGGTAGTACTCCATCGTGGCCTGGTAGGACTCTACCATCATGTTCATCTTCAACAACAGCCATTTGTTGATGCACTCGGGCTCTTTCACATTGCCAAAAGGATCGCAACCAAAGGCCAAGTGGCCGTCAGGATTGACTTTGCAGAATTCGCAGTCTTTACAGTTGATCATTGCCTTCTCCCGCCAGGTCTATTGTGCAGCCAACATCATAAAGGTTAGCAGCAGTCCGGCTGGAAGTCCAGTCCGGTAATGGCAGAACGGACAAATCAACCGGGAGGGTGCAGCCTCAGTTTAGCGGCCAGCGAATGAGCCAGTCGTGTCGGCTCCGGCAGGCGGTAACTGGTAGTCATGGCCAAGATCGCGTGTGCGGCCTGCTCCAGACTAACCAGATGCCCTACGGAGACATACACCGGCTTGACCGCCCGGCGGGTCCGCAACACCCGTCCGATCAGTTGGCCGTCTTTGTCCAACAAATCGACGCAGCAGCCCTTCTCAATACCGCAGGCAGTATGGTGCCCGGTGAGCCGGCTTTTGGCACAGCCCACGCAAGGCAAGCCGCTGACAACACCCACATGACTGGCAAGCCCAGCCCTTCTAGGATGGGCCTGTCCCTGGGCGTCAAGGATCACCAGGTCCGGCTGATGTCGCAACTTGGCCAGAGCCTGCAATACGGCTGGGGCCTCGCGAAAACTCAACAGGCCGGGAATGTAGGGGAAACTCAAGTCAGCCCAGGCATACTGCTGCTCAAGAATGGTTAGGGATTGCCCAATGCCGGTCGGCTTATCCGGAAGCCAAGGTTTGTCAGTTCGTAACAGAACAGCCGCTGCGACGATCTTGTCCTTATCAGCGGATAAGGCAGCATCTACTCCAGCAACCAATCGGATCGGCCGATTCAAAGGTCGTTCTATTACGCGATTGCGAATCTGTTCCTGTAGCCTTATGGCCTCGGATGGGGTGAGGTTCCAACTGTGCTTATCAAGACCCCCTGGCATGAATTATTCCTTGGAACCAGCAGCCCCCTAGTAGATAACGTGCAGTACGTATGCTAAAATTAGGGGTTATCCCAACGGCTCAGACGCGAGGGCTCGTCCGTCAGCCAGAAGGTCTCCCAGTCGTCCTGTAATCCATCCAAGTCGGTGCGGATGGAGCGGTTACGCTCTTCAATCCGCCGGGCACTCCGTTCATCTTTGGGCTCACACCCAGCCAGAACACCCAGACCCAGAACCAGCAATACCATGGCCAAAAATATCTTCATTGCAAATCTCCCGGGCTAACCCGCTCGTTCAGCTGTCCTTAGAATATCCCTATTACCGCATTGGGTTGGGCCTGTCAACATGAAACTGTCTGTCCCTGGGCAGGTGAACCTATCCGGAGTCGTGAAGATGCCCGGCCAAGCGGTTCTGAAGTTCATGAGCTGTTAGGCCCTGCTCCAAGGTACCCTTACGGGCCAGGGATATCCGTCCAGTCTGCTCAGATACGACCACCACAGCCGCGTCGGATTCGGCGCTGAGACCCAGGGCAGCCCTGTGCCGCGAGCCAAGCGAACTGGTATGCTCGTCCATCTCAGCCAAGGGAAACTGACAGCGGGCGGCCACTACACGATCACCCCGGATAATAACACCCATGTCGTGCAGAGTCGAGCCGGGCCAAAAAATACTGGTCAAAAGCTCTGTGCTGACCTGGGCGTTCAAAGCAACACCGGACTCAGCCAAACTTCCCAACTTGACTTTGCCCTCCAAGGCTATGACCGCACCTATCTTGTTCTTAGAAAAACTGGTGACGGCCCGCACTATGTGACTGACCACAGCCTGGGTCTCGTCGGCAGTGGCCCAGAATAACTTGGTCTCTCCGACGCGCATCAATACCCGGCGTAACTCGGGCTGAAATACGACCAGTACAGCAATAAAACTCGGCCACATCAACTTGCTGAACAGCAATTCTATCCGGTCCAATTCGAGCCGTTTGGCCACCAAATTGATCACCAAATAGGCCACGGCCAACAGGAACAGAGCCCCCTTGAACAATCTGGCCCCGCGTGTGCCACGCAAAAAACGGACAATCCACCATACCACCAGACCTATCGACACCAACTCTACAGCCACGGTCCATAGATTCTCGCTGTAGTAGATGCGCCTCAGATAATCCTGGATAGCCTGTAACGATTCCACAAAAACACCTCGCCGTTACCCCAGACGGTCACAGTAACATACAACATTATACCGACTATGCTCTCCAGGGGAAGAACTCTCATCATGTTTGGGGTAGATAAGCATGAGGATTGCCCGCCAGAGAGCTATCTGATACACTCATTGCGGATTTGCCTGCGGGATGAGCCTGTCAAGCTCAGTGATAGACAGGCCTTGTCCGTCTTGGGGCGGTCCGGCAGGAGATGTCTGTGGCGAATCTATCTTGGCCAAACCGGGTTACCATAACGCGAGTACTGCTTATAGTACCGTTTGCTCTGCTGCTTCTCTATCAGAACAAACCAGGATATGACAGTCTGGCTCGGTATTTGGCTGTGTCCGTGTTCGCGATCATGGCCTTCTCCGACGCCCTGGACGGCTATCTGGCCCGGCGGACCAGACAACGCAGCCGCCTGGGGTACTTTCTAGACCCACTGGCTGATAAACTGCTTATCACAACCGCATGTATATTGCTGGCTATTAAAAGTACAGGAGTCAAACAGGCCCTCTTGCCGGGCTGGGTGGTTGTGATTATTATAGGCAAGGACATTCTCTGGTTTGCCGGGGTACTGATTATACAGTTCGTAACCGGACGAGTGACCATTCGGTCCAGCAAGCTAGGGAGGGCCTGCACAGTCGCTCAACTGGCTATGGTTCTGGGAATCCTGCTTTCGCCGGACATCTCTCTGCTGAGCTCTGCGGTGGCCTGGTGGTTGATACGGGCCCTATGGTGGTCCGCTGCGGGCTTGGCAATTCTGACCCTGGCTAACTACACTCGCGTCGCAGTTAAGCATCTGGCAGAAGGATCGACTGCGGCTGAAAAAAACGGAAACTCGTAACCCACGAAACTAATCTCTGTTATCGGTGAGTTTTTATGGCATTCATTAGCATACCTGAGGCTTTGGACGAACTGCGGGCTGGCCGAATGATCATTCTGGTCGACGACGAATCACGGGAAAATGAAGGCGACTTGGTCTGCGCAGCAGAAAAGATGACTCCCGAAATGGTCAACTTTATGCTGCGCTACGGGCGAGGAATAATGTGCCTGACACTTTCAGCAGACCGCTGCCGAAAACTCCAACTACATCAACAGACCACTGAAAACACCGCGGCTATGGGGACGGCCTTTACGGTTAGCATTGACGCCCATCCGAAATTTGGGATAACCACCGGGGAATCAGCGGGTGAGAGGGCCTTAACCATTCGTCAGACAATCAAAGAAGACTGTCAAGCCGAGGACCTGGTGCGGCCGGGACACGTTTCGCCCGTGCGAGCTAGTCCGGGCGGGGTGCTGGTACGGGCCGGCCACACAGAAGCCACCGTCGACTTGGCCCGCTTGGCCGGGCTGACCGATGCCGGGGTTATCTGTCCCATCCTCAATGAGTCCGACGGCAGCATGGCCCGCCTGAGCCAATTGGAGAAACTGGCCGATGAGCATAATCTGAAAATCGCTACCATAGCTGACCTGATAGACTATCGGCGTCATCGCGAGACCCTGGTAACACGGTTGCAGCGTGTGGCACTTCCGACAGCCCATGGCCAATTCAGCCTGATCGGCTATACGAGTCCGTTCGACAGCCAGCCACATCTGGCCCTGTGCAAAGGGGGCGTGGGCGAACTGGACGACAATGGTCAACCAATAATACACACCGAACCGGTGCTGGTCCGTGTGCACTCCGAGTGCCTGACCGGAGATGTGTTCGGATCACAGCGGTGTGAATGTGGCCCACAATTAGCCACGGCCTTGGAGATGATCGAGAAGGAGGGAAAAGGAGCGCTGGTCTATCTTCGCCAAGAGGGGCGGGGTATCGGCCTGGCCAACAAACTTCACGCCTATAGCCTGCAGGAAAAAGGGCTGGATACCGTTCAGGCCAACGAACAACTCGGCTTCGAAGCAGACAGGAGAGACTACGGCATCGGCTCACAAATCCTCCAGGACCTGGGCCTGCGCCAACTGCGACTACTGACCAATAATCCGCACAAGATCTACGGCCTGGAAGGTTATGGACTAAAAATAGCCGAGCGGATTCCTCTGACAATTCCGCCTTGTTCGCACAATATCGATTACCTCAAGGCCAAAAAGGACAAACTCGGACATTTGCTATAACTTCTCCCAAAATAAACTCCTAGAGCACGTAATGAGCAAGAAAACTAAAGCTACACGTTTGCCGGCAATAGCCAAGGCTAAACCCAAAGTCCCGGTGATTGGAGTCTTTGCACCTTGTGACCCTCGGATAGATCAGGCGTCCCGCCAACGTTCACAGAACATTGTTGAGCTGGTGGCCAATACCATCAGCGGCTCTGTGGTCCTGCCCGATAAAACGCCGGTGCCGGTGGTGTATTCATCGGTACTTATCGACGGCGAAGCTCAAGCAGACGTTGTAGCCCAGCAGTTTCGCCGGGCCGGCGTGGACATTCTGGTGTGTGTTCCCGACACGTGGGCCTTTCCGCAACTGACGGCTATCAGCCTGTTGCAGCAGTTCCCAAATAACACGCCGTTAAATATCACTTGCGGCAACAGCGGGCCTAAGCCGGGCGTGGTTTATGCTCAGGCCCTCACCGGAGCAATTAGTCAATACGGAAGACTGGTTGCTCTAAACGTCGGTAATTGGCCGGACACGGGCATAAAACCCAAGATGAGCGAGCAGACGGCCATAAATCTGATCGACTGGTGCTATGCGGCTGTGACGGCAGTGGCACTTCGCGGCCGACGAGTGGTGATTTTCGGACACGACTCTATGGGTATGGAAACGGCTCTGGCTCATATCATCCCCACACGCAACACGTTCGGAATAGAGATAACCCGGCTGGACATGAAACTGCTGGCCGACATGCTACAGAAACAATCTTACAACAAAAAAGAACTCCGGGAACTACGAGGATGGATTGACAAGAGCATCGGCAAGAGACTGGAAATCAAAACCCAGGCCGATAGCGAGCGGTTTGATCTTTCACTGGCTATGTATTTGATCAATCGTGATCTAATGGCTCAGCTAAATGCAGTGGGCGGCGGATTCATGAGCCAACTGGAATGGGGCAGCGACTTACGGGGTGTCCCCTTGCCGGTGGCAGACTGCATGGAATCGCTCTTCAATAGTACCTTCGATCATAACGGAGCCAAGGCTGCGTTGCCTTATGCCACCGAGGCCGACGTGCAGGGATTGCTTACCATGCTCTTCATGACCTATCTGAGCGGCGGCAATCCGCCCTTGTTCATGGATTTCCGTAAGGTATGGGAAACGTGGGAAATCAAACAATTGGCCAAAAAGATCGGGGCAAAACTACCTCGGCAGGCTGATTGGCTCACAAAGGGCTTGGTCGACGGCAATAACTCCGGTAGTGCCTCATTAGATTGGGCAGCCAAGCCGGGCGCCTCGGTCAAGCAGATAATGAGTCGAGTGGCTATGCCTCTGGCGGATGAGGGGTATTTCCCCGGCGGTGGCAATTCAGTGACCTTCATGACGCCTGAAGGAATAGAAGGAATAGCCGGCAGAATAGCCTACAGCAGCGTGTCGGAGAAGTTCAGTCTGATCTGGGACCAGGCCCACACTGCAGAAGTACCGGCCAAGCTATGTCAGGCTATGTGCAATCTGACCACGTGGAGCTGGCCGCATACCTTCGTGGTACCGAAATACGCCAGCATGGTTGAGTACAAACAATATGCACCTGCTAATCATTTCCACATGACCTGGGACCTGCCGGTGGCTCGACTGCAGCACTGGATGGATTTGACCAAGGTATTAAGCGTTACCCCCTGGGCTGCCAGGCCGGCGTTCATCGAAGGCGTAGACAGGCCCCAACCGCTGGTTCACCTGATCAACGGCGGTGAAGATATTTTCAAAACGAGATAATCATCATTCATCATGGAGCAAAAGAAGCAGTACATTGCGGTTGATCTGGGCGCAGAGAGCGGAAGAGTTATGCTGGGGACCGTCTCGGCTGAGAAACTCAGCTTGGAGGAGATATTCCGCTTTGCCAATAATCCAATTAAAGAAGACGGCCACCTGAAATGGGACTTCGACGGACTTTTTTCTCAAATCAAAACAGGAATCGCCAAAGCAATTAAACAAAGTGACGGCGAGATCTCAGGCATAGGAGTAGATAGTTGGGGAGTAGACTTCGGCCTGCTCGACGAGAACGGTGAATTAATAGAGAATCCGTATCACTACCGGGACAGCCGAACCGAGGGGGTAATGGAAAAAGCCTTTGAGCTTATGGACAAAGGCGATATCTACCGGAACAGCGGAATTCAGTTCATGCCCATCAACACGGTCTACCAACTGCTGGCGATGCGGCTGGCGAATTCACAGGCCTTGGCCAAAGCAAAAAAGCTGGTCTTTATGGCCGACCTGGTCTCCCGCTGTTTGTGCGGCCGAGCTTATGCCGAGTACACCCTGGCCAGCACGTCGCAACTAATGGACATGAGAACAGGACAATGGTCGCAAGCGATCTTCGACAAGCTGGCTCTGCCATTGGAGATTATGCCTGAGGTTATCAAACCAGGGACAATTGCAGGACAACTAA
The DNA here is from genome assembly GCA_011682385.1 of Actinomycetota bacterium. Taxonomy (GTDB): domain Bacteria; phylum Planctomycetota; class Phycisphaerae; order JAACET01; family JAACET01; genus JAACET01. The sequence continues at coordinate 10,140 of JAACET010000036.1, forward strand.
CACCGCAAATATGCGAAGAACTCGGATGCGGACCAATCAGACTGATAGCGGTAGGCTCCCACGATACGGCAGACGCGGTTGCGGCCGTGCCGGTAAATTCGAATTCATGGGAGTATCTGTCCAGCGGAACCTGGAGCCTGATAGGAATTGAAACTCCGCAGGCAATTATTAATGACAAGAGCGAAAAGTACTCATTTACCAATGAAGGCGGTGTGGAAGATACCATCCGTTTTCTGAAGAATATTGTCGGCCTGTGGATACTGCAGGAATGCAGGAGACAGTGGCAGCGAGAAGGAACCGATTTGTCCTATGCCGAATTGACATCTATGGCCAAAGATGCAAGCCCTTTTGCGGCTTACATGGATCCGGATTATGGTGAATTCCTGAGCCCGGGAAACATGCCGGAAAAGATTAATCAGTATCTGACAAAGACTGGGCAGTACAAACTGGATGATAAAGGACAGATTGTAAGACTGATACTGGAGAGTTTGGCCTTTAAATACCGCGAGGTGATCGAAGCTATTGAAGACACGACCAGTCAGAGGCTGGATGTACTGCACATAGTCGGCGGGGGGATAAAGAACGAGCTTTTGTGCCAGTTTGCGGCAAACGCTACCGGGAAAAAAGTAATAGCCGGCCCGGTCGAGGCTACGGCCTGCGGCAATATTCTTATGCAGGCCTTGGCCTGCGGACAAATAGGTTCCCTGGCCCAAGGCAGACACCTTGTCGGAAAATCCTTTGAGTTAAAAAAATATCATCCGGAAGAGCCGGGGATTTGGTCGGCCAGACACCAAGAAATCAAGAAACAACTGGGGGCATGAGCCTCAGTCCCGGACTGGGGCCAGAAGCTTGGCAACAATCTCTTTCAACTGGCGCATATGCGTGATGGTAAAGTCCGGTTTGGTAAAGGGGAGCCAACGGTCGCGGAAATTGCGCGGCTGATTATAGTCCTTTAGGATACCGATCATACCCAATCGCCTGGCCCCGCGGATATCCATGCGGGGTACATCGCCGACAAAGACCACCTGCTGAGCAGGACAAGATAACTTCTCCAGAGCTAAACGAAATATCTTGCGGCTGGGCTTGCGGAACTTCGTATCGCAGGAGTATATCCTCACCGGAAAATAATCAAGCAAACCCTCCCGTGCCAAATGTCCATCCAGGATTACGCCGGGTACGAAGGTATTGGAGATAATGCCCAGCTTCAGATTCTGCTTAGTCAGCCAGTCGAGGACTTCCCGTAATTCCTCGGCCACCCTGGCGGTGTTACTCAAAGGATCGTACCAGAGCGAGACCATCTCCTCTAACTCCGGGCGAGTCAAATTATGGCCCATGCTCAGAGAAATTCGACGGAGAGTGTCCAGGCCATTGAAATCACGGCGAATCAGGCGAGCCAGAGCTACCCGCCAAAGTATTCGCCGTAGCTGCCGGCGATGGTAATTATTGAACGACGGCAGACGGCAACCTTTCTGCTGCAGGTAATCATAGACCCTGTGGGAGCCGAGCTCAAATATCCGCTCGATATTTGCGAGCTCGAAGTCCAGCAAGGTGTTGCCCAGATCGAACAGCACAGCTTTTATTGGCTTGCTTTGAACCATATCCTACCACAGCCTGTCTAATCCCTGCCCAGAACACCAAGAGGTATAAGACTAATATTTAATGGTAAATTTCACAACCTCAAAATACCACCGGCTGGACATTGGCCGGATAGCCAGACTGGAAGATTGTTTATCTAAAGCAGAGCTGATATCGTATGGGGGTGTATCCGGCGTTGCCCAAAGCCAAGAGTAGAGCCTTTGCAGAAACAGACTATGCCTGATTCTAGAATGAAAATAGCGCTGGTCCACGATTGGTTCACGGGTTTTGGTGGTCGTGAGCAGGTTCTCAAGGTCCTGGCCGACCTCTTCGGGCAAGCTGACGTACATGTGCTGTTCTATCTGCCCGAACAAATGCCGGAGTTTCTTAGCGGACGCCGGGTTTTCACAAGCTTTGTGCAAAAGCTGCCGGCCCTACGCAATAATTATCGCTACTATCTGCCCCTAATGCCCATCGCGGCGGAGCGATTGAACGTGCAGGAATACGATTTGGTCATCTCTTCCAGCCACTGCACAGCCAAGGGCGTTCGCAAAAACAGATCAGCGATACACATCTGCTATTGCCATACTCCCATGCGCGATTGCTGGCAGAAATCAGAGGCTGAAACAATTCGAAACACATGGCCAATCTGGAGCCGAATTGCAGCGGGAGGTGTGTTGCGATATCTGCGGCAGTGGGACCGTAAGACTTCCGATCGCGTCGACCAATTCGTGGCCAACTCCAGCATCGTTCGCGAGCGCATCAAACAGATCTATGATCGAGACGCTCTGGTTATCCATCCTCCGGTCGATTGCAGTAACTTTGCCATCAATAAACACATCGGCGAATTCTATCTGATCGTGGGCAACCTCATGGCTTATAAGCGTATCGGTCTGGCTATGGAAGCCTGTCGGCAAGCCAACCGGAAATTAATTGTAATCGGTGACGGCCCCGAAGGCCGGCGACTGCGTGCTACCGCCACAAAAGGAATCGACTTTTTGGGCTACCAACCCAACGAGGTGGTAGCTGATTATATGTCCAGGTGCCTGGCCTTTTTGATGCCCGGTGAGGAAGATTTCGGTATCACAGCCGTCGAGGCCCAAGCAGCCGGCAGGCCGGTCATCGCCCTGGCCAGAGGCGGAGCACTCGACAGCGTCAGAGCGTTGGGCCAGGCCGAAAAGCCCACCGGCGTCCTGTTCGACCAGGGGAACCCCTCAGCTATGGCTAATGCCATGGCAGCTTTCGAACATAATGCCGAAAAGTTCAATCCCGAACATATACGTCAGCACGCTATGGATTTTGACAAATCGATCTTTGTCCAGAAATTCATCGATCTGGTTCAGCTCTGTCTTGAACGCAAGATACAAGACTGAAAACTGTCTTGCAATAAATGGTGATTTTGTTTATCAGCAGTTAGGAGACCTTTGATATGTCCGAATTTCCCTCCGATATAATCCTTCACAATGACCACAAAATAGTCTTCGTGGTTCTGGACGGCTTGGGCGGTCTGCCATTGAGCAAAGACGGTAAGACAGAGATGGAAACCGCCAGGACCCCCAATCTCGATAAGCTGGCGGCTGAGAATATCTGCGGCTGTTTCGATCCGCTGCTTCCGGGGATCACGCCGGGCTCAGGGCCGGCTCATCTGACACTGTTCGGCTATGATGCCCTAAAGATGCCCATCGGCCGAGGTCTGTTGGCAGCTCTGGGGATCGGATTTGACGTTAGCCCAAGGGATGTCTGTATCCGAGTGAACTTCTGCACCCTGGATGCGAACGGTCAAATTACCGATCGGCGAGCCGGGCGAATCAGCTCTGAAGAAAACCAACGCCTGCTAAAAATTGTCCGTCAAAAATTAGAACCTCCCAAAGGGGTCGAACTATTCCTGGAAACTGTCTCCGAACATCGAGCCCTAATGGTTCTGCGGTCCGATCAACTCGACGATAACGTAGCTGACACCGACCCGCAGGCTCTCAATGTGCCGCCATTACCGGCAAAGACCCACACCGGCCAATCCAGCAAAACCACTGAGATAGTCAATGGTCTGGTCAAACAGATTCGGGAGATTCTGTCCGGCGTCGATTCGCCAGCCAACTTTATGCTGCTGAGGGGATTTGCAAAGATGCGGCCCATTCCCAGCTTCGAAGAAAAATGGGGCTGTAAGGCTGGGGCGGTGGCCGGCTATCCTATGTACCGCGGCCTGGCTAGGCTGGTGGGAATGGAGCTGGTGGCCGGGCCGACCGAACCAAAGAAATTGGCCGCAGCAGCAGCGAAACACCTGCCTGACTTCGACTTCCTCTTCGTGCACTTCAAGTACACGGATAAGACCGGCGAAGACGGCGATTTCCAGGCCAAGGTAGCCCAGATTGAGGCCTTCGATGCGGCTGTGCCTGCCTTTGTGGCTCTAAAGGCGTCGGCCCTAGTCATTACGGCTGACCACTCCACGCCGGCCAAGATGGCTGTGCACAGTTGGCACCCTGTGCCGGTGCTTATCGCCAGCGAGCTGGCCCGGCCGGATGATGTAAAAAGCTTCAGCGAACGGGCCATGGTCCACGGAGGTCTGGGGCGGCAGCTGATGAGAAATCTGATGCCCCTGGTACTTGCTCACGCTGGTAGACTTACAAAGTTCGGCGCATAGAATACAAAAGAGCGTACTTCTCTAACAGACCATACAAAGGGGATAGTCATGAAGGCTACAGTGGATGCAGATACCTGCACGGGTTGTGGCATATGTGCTGAGACCTGCCCGGAGGTCTTTGAGTTTGGTGACGACACGGCCAAGGTTATAGCCAACCCCGTGCCGAAAGACGCCGAAGAGTCCTGTCGCGAGGCGGCTGATGACTGCCCCGTCGAGGCTATTAGCATAGAAGAATAGGACTTTTCGGCTAAGTATGCAGTTCCAACACGTCGCCGTCACTAAGAACGTGATTGCGATGCACGGTTTGGCCGTCGTAGGTGTTCGCACCCCAGATGCGGGCATATCGTAACTGATCGGGTAAATCGCGGTGGACGGCCTGGGCCATGTCCATAACCGTCGAACCCCTTGGCAAAACAAAGGGGTCCTTCTTGTCCACCTTCTTGCCCGGTACCTTGCTGTAGACCCTAACCACATTTAAAAACTCAAACAGATAGGCCCCAAGCTGATCGAGGTTCTCTCCGGTAGTGCAGGAAACGGCGAAGACCTCAAGCTGATCAGCATACAAACCTGTGATAGCTTCGAGGTTCTCTCCGGCTGTGGGGGCATTCATATGAGTGGCCAATATAAAACCGCGAATAGGAAAAAGAGGTCTATCGTCGGGGTCTTCCGGCTCGGGTATTTCCGGCACTTGGCGGTCCCTCACAAGACTTACGCCGCGAGCCTTCAGTAGCTCCAGGGGAATCTGTACCTGAGTGAGCGGATCTTCATCAGCCAGGGAAACCACCACCGCCACAATGTCGGCTGAACGGATAGCCCCCATCATCCCCGGCGGGATGTGCTCGGCTGTTACCGGCGGCAAGTCCACCAGTTGAATCTTGACGTCCTCGAAAGGCATCATTCCAGGGGCGGGCATAGCTGTAGTGAAGGGATAATCAGCAACCTGGACCCTGGCCTTGGTGGTGGAGGCGACTACGGCTGATTTGCCTACATTGGGTGTGCCAAGCAGCACGACTTGACCAATGCCGGAGTGTTCCACGCGGAATACGTCCAAGTGCCGAGCACCGGCCGAACCCTGGGAAGCGTTCTTCAACTTGGAGATTCTCCGCTTGAGATCGCCCTGCATATGGTCCGTACCCTTGTGCTTGGGTATGGTGGCTAACATCTTTTCCAGGCCGGCGAGTTTTTCTTGAGGCGTGGAGGCTGCCCGGTATTCCTTCTCCGCCTTCTTGTATTCTGGTGTAAGATTGGCTGGCATAACCGACCCATTGTATTGATTAGGCCCGGGCTCATCAAGTGCCACTGGAAACTGGACGGTATCAGTTCTTACAACCAGCTAAAGATTCTTCAGCACTGACAGAACATAAATGATATAATACCTATGAGAGTGGGCCAAGGCAGCCGCTGGATGTTTTAAGTAATGTTCAGAGGAAAGTCCGAGCTCCACAGGACACGGTGGTGGATAACGTCCACCGGGGAAGACCCCAGGGAAAGTGCCACAGAAAACACACAGCCCAAGTTCGCTGTCGCGAGCCGGCAATGGTGAAAAGGTGAGGTAAGAGCTCACCGCATCGGCCGTGAGGTCGATGGCTCGGCAAACCCCACCGGGAGCAAGGCCAAATAAGGGACCAGGATTCAATCCATCGGTACGGTCCGTACCGCTATGAGTCCCGGGTAGGCTGCTGGAGTCGCCCCGCAAGGGTCGGCCTAGATAAATGGCTGCCTCCGCCGATCAGGCGGAAACAGAACTCGGCTTACGGCCCGCTCTCTTTTGCCCCAGGTACGCCCGCCCATCCTAACTGCAAATTGCCCCCACGAAGAATGATACAGGCACTACCCCTGCTTATCCCCAACGCGATCTGTAGCGATTGTGACAATTATATCGTTTGTGATAAAAAAAAGGCGTGTCAGTCATGGCAACCGACACGCCCGAGAGAGAAGGAGAGAAGGCTAAATAAATCTAGAGTATTCGGCTGAGCCCCCCGTAGGAACAGTCAATCCGTTATATACAGGCCTTATACGCATGCTCGGCATCCATGCCCTTCTGCGGAAAGACCTAGCTTCCCTACCGGCCGACAATCCCATACAACACTATCATCGGTTAGTAGGTGGCAATGCCTTCAATCAAAAAAAACCGTCCAGCCATTTTTCCGGCCGATTAAAACTTTTTCGCTCAAGATACAGTAGGCAACTGAACCGATATACCAGATGGCTGCCTAACAAAAGCCTACCCTTGCCCACACCATTAGTAATAATACGAAGCTGAACTCAAGAAGTGCAAGGAATTAAAGGAAAAATTTTCTTA
>JAACET010000037.1 GCA_011682385.1 Actinomycetota bacterium
TTCGTCGCCATAAAGTTTGCCCTACGTGGAACTATACCATTGCACCCGACACATCATGAGATTGATTGACTGAAGTTATTCTTTTACGAGTCCTTAGTCCTCCATCTCTTCCGGCAGTGGAAAGTATTCCCTGTTAGATGAGATAAGTTTGCGAATAGGCTCGTTGTGTAGGTAGGCCATCAAGGCCCGTTCGGTTTTTCCGTAGCGCTCTTTGCGTTCAGCGAAGGAAAGACCGCGAGTGGTCAGCAGGTATTGCCGCAGGGCCACGATCGCCGGCGCCGACGGTATATCCAGAACGATACCGCTGGCGAGCATCTCGCCGAATTCGGCCAGCTGCTGATGGTGGATGCCGTAATAGGCCCTGGCCAGTACCGCCCGGGTAACGGAATTACACAGACCTCTGGCCCGTACGCTCGGCAGGTGCCTGATGGCAAAACGGATGGCTTCGCGGTGCCAGGCTAAGGCCGCGGCAGTTTCCTGGATGGTCAGGGTTACGGGGCTGTGATAGCCGCTGAGGATGGCCCGCAGTATGGCGATTTCGTTTTTGTTGACCTCACCGTCGGCTCCGCCCAGGCGCAGAACATCCACTATCGAGCGCGATTTTCCGGAATCGATAGCCAACAGGGCTTCAGGCGGAACGTTGAACCAGACGTTCATGGCGATAGTTTTATCCGCCTCGATAATGGCCCACAGGCGATGCTGGCCGTCTAAAAGCACACCGCTGTGATCGAAGGCAATACCCTCATGGGTTTGTACCCAGCGACCCTCTTTCATATCCCGGGCCAAACGGTTGACGTGGGCATCGCTGATCTTGCGGTTGCTGACGTTGGCATTGGTCAGCCAGTTTTCGGCCATGGTCGGGGTAATCTGCATGAGAACAACATGGGGTTTGGTTGAAGTAGAGTTGGTGCTGATCATTGGATTGATTCCTTTCTGACTAAGATAGTCCGTTAGAGATTAGCTCTGCTCATGGTTTTGCCCTTGCTCTTCAAGCAGTTTTTTGAACCATTCCATAAGCCCCCGGACGTAGTCCGGCCCCATGACACCCATCAGGGCCCGGGCGCCGTACTCAGGATCATGGGGCAATTCCAAGGCTGTTTTGGCCAGGGCTACTTTAGGTTTGCGGACCGGTTTGAAGGCATTAGGGGCAATACCACCGTAGTCCCGACGCTTACGTTTTTTATTGGCCCGCCCGATTTTGGAAGTGTCCTGAACGTAGACGGAGTTACCCCGCTTGACCTGGCGTTTCGTGTCTATCTGGTAAGGTTTACCAGATAGCTCTTTTCTTATTCTGCCCACCGTGACGTAAGAGACCTTGCACAAACGCGCTATCTCGCGGTCCGAACGGGTGTGACCATCATCACCTTTGGCCACCAGCTTGTTAGTCAGCATGGTCACTACGGCCTTGTATTTATCCCGGGCGGTTCGCCGCTGACCATGCTCGGAATTGGCCCCGACAAGCCAGCCTCTTGAAGCTGTCTACACCACGCAGTCGCAAGAATCACCGGGTATTTGCGTTTCTGTGCCTGGGCTACAGGTTCCGGCTTCGCCCGCACGGCTACACCAGACAGTGACCAACTCGGTGCCCTCGGGGCGTGCTGGTGACCAACTTGGTGCCATAAGGCAGTCTCGGATTGACTGGCAATGGCGAAGGTGTCAAGAATTGGCAGAATAGCCCGCGAGCGAGTCAGATAGCGTAACGCTTTGAAGTGTAGAGAGTTGGCAAAGAAAGACGCCAAGAGACAACCCATGTCATCTCTTGGCGTCAAAGCGGGCGAGCGGATTCGAACCGCCGACGTCCAGCTTGGGAAGCTGGCATTCTACCACTGAATTACGCCCGCAATTATCAGAATCAAATCAGAATCAAACCAATAGTAGCCCAGACCTTTGGCCACAAGCTGCCGTTCAATAGCCGTCCCAGGGGTGCCAGCGCCAATGCGGATGAGAGGAGTCGAACCTCCACGCCCCGAAGGGCACAGGCACCTGAAGCCTGCGCGTCTGCCAGTTCCGCCACATCCGCAACGTCCACTGAGTTCGCTATTTTACCCGACCCTTATCCAGCTATCAAGCCATTAGCTAGGCCCGTCGGAATAGACCGGATGGGCACGGCAAGGTAGCCTCCAAAACATACTGGACCTCCGGTGCCCAGCCCTCTATTATGTCCGGCTGATATATAGGAGATTACACATGTCCGAGATAATGATCGGCGTCATCGGTGGCACAGGCTTGGGCGAGGCCTTTAGCGTTCAGACCCAGGGGCGGCAACGCATGGTCCAGACTCCCTTCGGCTCACCTTCTGGTCCTATTATAATGAGCGAATGGTCTGGCATTCCCATTGCCCTTTTGGCCCGCCATGGAGACGGCCACATGCTTTCTCCCTCAGCAGTGCCTTACCGAGCCAACATCTATGCCCTGAAATCGCTTGGTGTTACGCACATTATCGCTTCAGGGGCTGTCGGATCGCTACAAGACCGGATTCAGCCCAAGCACCTGGTTGTCCCCGACCAGGTCATAGACAAGACCTTTCGGCGGGAGAGTTCGTTTTTTTCCGATCATCTTGCTGTGCACGTTGAGCTTAGTAGTCCCTTTTGTCCGCACTTGCGTAAGCTGCTCTTGGATTCTGCCGACGAGGTAGACACTACTGTTCACGATGGCGGAACTTACGTCTGCATGGAGGGCCCACAGTTTTCCACGCAGGCCGAGTCGCGTATGCACCGGGCATGGGGCGGAGATCTGATCGGTATGACCTGTATGCCCGAGGCCAAGCTAGCTCGGGAATCGCAGATTTGCTATGCTCTTCTTGCCCTACCCAGCGATTACGATTGCTGGCGAGAGCACGACTCATCCCTATCCAAACAAGAACTGCTCAATGAGATTATCTCTAATCTACAGCAGGTCAGCGAACACGGCATCAAGCTTATTCAGACCGCCATCAGCCGTGCCGGCAAACTTGCTGATATCGAGTGCCCGGACCACAAAGCCCTGGAACTGGCCATCTGGTCGGACAAGAAGCGGATTCCGAAAGAGGTGCGTAGTCAACTGGATCTGCTGTTGGGCGAGTATCTTTCCTGACCCGTTGCAGCCCACGATTATTTGAGTTATCATAACCTTGGTCGAGGTCCGTAGGTTGGCTACCCAAGGCCATTGTTGGCCCGAAAGGACTCCCCACCGTGCTCGATAGTCTCCACGAAGAATGCGGCATAGCGGCTGTGTCTCTGCTGGCTGGAAAACGGCCCTGGGCCAAGGGAAACAGGGTCTTGTCGGGGGACAATGTTGTCCAACTGATGCCTTCTTTATTATTGGACTTGCAGAATCGGGGGCAATTGAGTTGCGGCCTATCCAGTTATCATCCTCGGCGAGATCAAATCCTTGATACTTATAAGGATGTTGGCGTGGTGGCGGATGTTTTTCGGCTCTCCCGCCCAGCCAAGGCCCAGGCCATCCTGCAGGAGTACGCCGGTCGCACTGCCATTGGACACACTCGTTATGCCACTTGTGGCCTCGATGATGCTTCTTATGCCCAGCCCTTCGAACGCCACCATGGCCGGCAGTGGAAATGGTTCTCGTTTGCTTTTAATGGCCAGCTCTCTAATGTCCAGGCCCTTCGCCGGCAATTATTACAGCGAGACCACTACCATATTGTCCGCAAGACCGACACTGAGATCATTATGCACAGTCTCAGCTACCTCTTGCGCGGCGATACCCCCCCTGACCTCGTGGAAGTCTTTAAGACCTTATCCGAGCGTTTTGACGGCTGTTACAATATTGTTTTTCTAAATGCTTTGGGCCAATTGGTCGTCGCTCGGGACCCTTTGGGTTTCCGTCCTCTTTGTTACGCAGTCCAGGGAAATGTTTTCGCGGCTGCTTCTGAGAGCGTAGCCCTGGCTAATGCAGGCTTTGCGGATATAAAGCATCTTGAGCCGGGGACCATGATTATGATTGATCGTGGCCGAATGCGTCTGGAACGTTTTGCTAAGCCGCGTAAGCCAGCCCATTGTTTTTTTGAGTGGGTCTATTTTTCCAATGCCGGCAGCACCATCGATTCTAAGAGTGTCTATGTAGCCCGGGCTAATCTTGGTCGAGCTTTAGCCAAGATTGAGACTGAACCGGTAGACCCATCCGACTGTGTCGTTGTTCCCGTGCCGGATACAGCCAAGGCCGCTGCTGATGCTTTGGCCCACGAGTTGGGTTTGCCCTGTGTTGAGGGTTTATTGCGCAACCGTTATGTGGGCCGTACTTTCATTGAGGGCGACACCCGCCAGGCCAGGGCCCGACGGAAATACACTCCCGTACCGGAGGTTTTGGAAGGCAAGCGTGTTTTCCTGGTGGAGGATTCTATTGTCCGGGCCACCACCTTGCGCGTCTTGGCCGACCAGATCAGGACTCGCGGCCGAGTCCGACAGCTTCATATTCGTGTAGCCAGTCCGCCCATCTTAGGCCCTTGTTTTTACGGCATTGATATGTCCACCATCCGCGAGTTGTTTGCCCCGACGTTTTTGAATCGTGCTTATCGTGGCACGCTGCCGAAAGAGCAAACCAGGAAGATGGCTCAGGCCGTCCACGCCAATTCACTCCAGTATCTGCCCATCAGCTCCCTGCCGGGCTGCATTGGTCTGCCCGAGGATGAACTCTGTTTGGCTTGCTTGAATCATCATTATCCGACTTCAACCGGTAAGTGCCTTTATCGCAAGTCCCTCAGACGAGCCCGGAACAACGACCACCGCCGGGCATACGAATAAATATCATTGCCACAGATCATGACCAGTACAGACGACGAAAAGTTCATGCAATTAGCCCTGCACCTAGCCCAACGTGGCCGAGGTCGAGTTGAGCCTAATCCGATTGTCGGAGCCGTCCTCGTCCGGGATGGCTGCATCATCGGTAAGGGCTATCACCGGCGTTTCGGCGGCCCTCATGCTGAGATCAATGCTCTGAATGACTGCCAAGAACCCGCCTCTGGGGCTACTATGTACGTAAGTCTTGAGCCTTGCTGCCACCAGGGCAAAACGCCCCCCTGTACCCAAGCCCTGATTACTGCCGGTCTGGCACGGGTAGTCGTTGCTACCAAGGATCCTTCGACAAAGGTGGACGGCCAAGGTTTGCTCCAACTTCGCCAGGCCCAAATAGAAGTAACAGTTGGCCCATGCGCCGAACAGGCTTGGCGTCTCAACGCCCCGTTCTTTAAGCTACATCGCAAGGGCAGGCCTTTCGTTCTGCTAAAATGGGCCCAGAGTCTGGATGGAAAAATTGCCGGCTCTGCAGGTGAGTCCCGCTGGATTTCAAATGAGGAATCTCGACGCTTTACTCATCAACTTCGCAGGCAATCTCAAGCCATTTTGGTGGGCATTGGAACAGCCTTGGCCGACGACCCCCTGCTTACGCCGCGACCGGCCATCCGTAGCCGACTGCCCCTGCGCATTGTACTTGATAGCCGTCTCCGCTTGCCCATTGACTCTCAATTGGTTCGCACCGCGCAGGAGGCGCCATTGCTGATCGCTACGACTCAATCTGCTATTAAGAAGCATCAAGACGTAGCGAAAATGCTGACCGAAAGCGGCGTCGAAGTATATCCCGTATGTCCGGGCCCCGGCCCAATTGATTTGAATTGCTTGTTAGCTCTACTCGGACAACGCCGGATATCCACCCTGATGGTTGAAGGTGGCTCGGGAGTGCTTACGCAATTCATCGAGCAACGTTTAGCTGATGAGGTACACGTTTTCATCTGCCCTCAGGTCATTGGCGGTACTGGTGCCGTCAGTCCCATTGGCGGAAGAAGATACGACGAGGTAGCTGACACATTGAAGCTCGCCAATGTCACTACTCGCCGCTTTGGAGATGATGTGCTTGTCCGCGGCGACCTGCCAGGCTTGTTGGACTACCTTTACCAATAGCAGGCTCTTAGTGACTCTGCCACTCTTGCAGAAGCAGGAATATCAGCAGGGCCGCATGTTCTTCAGCCCAAGGTTCTGCCGGCGCACTAGCCAGCAGATAATCAGCCAACTCACCTGCCTTGCCTACCGGTCGGTACAATATATCTTTGTTTATTGCCTCGTTGGCCAGGAATCTGATTTGCTCCAGATCTTCTTGCCGCAGGGCTTTCAGCATGGTCATAAAGCGCTGCTGCGCTTGTTTACCCTTGGTGTGTTCAGCCAGAGACTCATCGATAGCCTCAGCCAGCACAGCCGCCATTCCCTGACTATCATGCAGGCGAATGCGGTAATACAAATCACCTCCATGTACCAGGTTAGCCAAGGCCAAAGCCAGTTCCCGTTGCCCCAGTCGCGTTTTGGCCAAACGGAATTGCTCGAAGATTGATTCCAGAGACTCACGGATATTTAGCCGCGACAGGGCAATAGCTGCGGACCTTCGGGCAAAACTATCCGGGTCCTCGGCCAACATACGCTGGAGGATTGGCGCCGCTTCGCGAGCATTGAGTTTTCCCAGCGCCCGGGCAGCACGGCCACGCAGCAACTCGGAACCTGACCCCAGGGTCGTCATTAATATCGGTATAGCCTGGCTATCACCCAGTTCGCCCAGGGCCCAGGCTGCCTCCGGCTGAATGTCCAACTCCGACAGATCGAGAACCTCCATCAGAGCCTCGCAAGACTGCGGATCAGCCCGGGAGGCCAAGGCGTTCACTGAAGCCAGCCGTACGTCGTAACTGGCATCGCGCAGGCCGGCAACCAACCCCTCGAAGGCCAGCGGACTATCCGTACGGGCTAATCGGTGTACCAGATTCAGCCGTCCATCCTCGGGCAGGGAAGAATCAATCCGAGATACCATCCAGACCGTCTGGAAAGGCCGATTGAACATCGCCGCCAAAACCGTCCACGGCGTTCGGCCGGGCACTCCCGGAAATTTCCGGCACAGCCATACCATCGCCAGCCATAATACCGCTGATATCAGAAACAAGACTTTGTAGGCATCCAGTATCAGCCAAGTATCGGATACAGTCACACTCCAGCCGTCGAGCCATTTGAGAACCAGACTTCCCAGTCCGGCAGCCACGGCCATGGTTAAGGTCATACATACTTTCCGCATGGTTAGAAGAACCGGGCTTACTCGTTCAGGGATATGGTTGAGAATCACACGTGTCGTGCTCATCATGGCCCCGCCTTTAAAAACACCCAGTCCGAAAGCTCCGGCCACAACCATGCTTGTAGCCAATGAACCGTTATTACCCGCAGCCACCCAGAGAAGGGGGCAGGCAGCCAGACCGAGAAAAGCCAATTGAGCTACAGCTCGGTCGCCCAGCCTGTCGGCCACTGTCCCCCAAAAGATGTTGCTGACCGCCAAACCCAGCATACTCACCCAGAGCATATCGATGGCGGCACTGTCGGACCAGCCCAGACTCTTGGTGAGAAAGTAAAGCTGAAAAACAGCAAAGATTGATGCCCCAAACCACAACGAGGCATCCACAGCCACACCACGTACGAACAGAGTGCTGGTTGGAATCACTCTCCAGGCCTCGGCCCAGCTGACAGCCTTGGGCCGAACAGTCGTGCGGTGCTCCACAATCTGGTGCAACGGTAGCAGAAGCAACCAATATAACAAGCCAGCCAAGCCGATCAGGATCATCAGTAGATATATTTTGGCTTCCTGCCCCAAGAGTCGGCCTACTATTATTAGGCTGATTACACAGGCCAAGCCCCAGATCATACGCATTCGTCCCAGGAACGCCCCGCGTCGGTTACGTAGCGTAATCATTTGAATCATGGGGAACCAGGGCACTTCCATGATAGACTCGGCAACTTTGCGAACCGCCAGCAATCCCCAGGCCACTGTCAACATTACGGGTAGCCCCCAATGTATTTTAATCTGGGGGAGACTGAGCAGTGCGATTATGAGCAGACCGATTGGTATGATCGCCCAGCTGGTCATCCGCTTTCGGCCGATTTTCACGACCAGCCCCGCACATAACAGACCCGCCACACCAAACGGTATGGTCGAAGCCATCAGTCTGCCCAACTGTTCGCCGCTAACATCCAGTTGTTTCAAGTATATGCCAAAGACCCCGCTAGGCCCCAACAGCATAACGGCAATCGTTACCAGAGTTGCCATGACAATAAAGGCACGCTGACTAACGCGCCTTTCTCTATCCGACAGTGGTTTACTCAGACCGGAATCTTCGATCATAGATTGGGATGTAGCTGACATGTTTCTTTTCGCGCGGTGTGTTCAGTCAAGACTCAAGAAACCAACTCTAGTATTAGAAGATTCCTTGTTTGTCTAGTCAATTTTAGTCAACTCGTGCTGAAAGCCAAGGATGTCTCTATAATTTGTTTCCCCCTGAAGCGTTGAGCCTTATGTTTAACTCGAAAAATTACGGACACGACGTCCCTTTCGTGTCCGTAGCGTTTCGGCCCATCCTTTGACCGAATACGGTCGTATCTTTATTTAGGGCAAAACGTTATATATCCTATCCCGCAGCCGCCCAAATCAGGCCGATCTGGTGACCTGTGCCGAGAGCTTCGAGACCACCTCAGCCACGTTTTGCCGTTCGCAGCGGCCTCCTGCCGTGGTCCATTCGATATCCTTCTGTTCGGCTAAAAATCCCTCTATCTTCTTGCACGCTGATATTACCGAAGCGTGGCTCCGACGTCCGAATGCTCGCCCGATCTCCGGATAACTCATCCCTGTATTCTGACGTGTCAGGTACATCCCCACCGAGCGGGCCAGGCTCAGCAGGTTGTTGCGCCGCGGTGACTGTAGATCCACCGGTGCCAGGCCAAAATAATTGCTCACTATTTGCTGCAAATCTTCTATTCCTGCCGGACCCGAAGCAAATCCCAAGTAATCCGACAGCACGCGTGTGGCCATCGACAAACAGACTCGCTGATGGGTCAAGCCGGAGTAAGCTTTTAGTCTTAGCAGTGCTCCTTCTAATTCCCTTACGTTTCCACGCACGTGTCGAGCCGCGTATTCTAAAACCGCCCTGTCAACTTCGACCTTCAAGCATTCACTTCGCTGCACCAAAATAGCCAGACGTGTGTGGTAGTCGGGCGGTTCGATCTTTACTACCATGCCCGCCAGGAAGCGGCTGACCAGAGACTCGATAACCGCCCCGAGAAGTTTCGGATGAGTATCGCTGGCCAGGATGACTTGTTTGCCTTGGGTCTCAATCGAATTAAAAGTATGCAAAAATTCTTCCTGGGTAGCTCGTTTGTTGGCCAGAAAATGAATATCGTCGATAGCCAGCACATCCACCCGACGGAACCGTTGGCGAAAGCCCGTTACCCGATTGCTCTTCAGAGCCATGATAAATTGGTTAGTAAACTCCTCCCCGGAGATATAGATGCACCTGGACCTGGGCTGTGAGTTCCTCACCGCGTTGCAGATGCCTTGCAGCAGGTGGGTTTTGCCTAAACCGCACGAGCCGTGGATAAACAGCGGATTGAATGATACCCTTGGCTGCCCGACTACGCTCTGCGCGGTGGCGAAGGCCAGTTGGTTTGACGGACCTACTACGAAATTATCCAGGTTGAACCGCAACGGATCTGCCTGTGACGCGGATATTCCTCCGTTGGCACTGTTGCGTTTCCCTGTGCTCGAGCAGACCCGGCGCTTTTTCGCCGATTGCTCGGCGGTTGTTTCAGTTTGTTTGGCTGATACCTGTAAATCTAATCTGCATTGATGTCCCGTGATCTCACTTGCCGTATCCGTCAACAGGTTCGCATAGTGTTTTCGAATCCAGTTAGCCACAAAACTATTTGGAGCTATTACTGTCACGGTACTATCGGTCAGATTAACTTGGGTCAGGTCCGCAAACCAAACCTTGTAACGCTGCGGACCTATCTTCTTTGATATTGTTTTAAGGAGTTCTTCAAAAATTGCCGGTGCGCAAGAATTCACGACGTGATTTCTCCAGATCTCTACTCTTGATGAACCTTCTTGCAAAACCCGTGAGCGTCGCCCCACCACTACTTGTCCGACGCGATACTTTTGTACCACGCCCAATGCCGATATTATCTCTACTCATCATTTCAGGCAAGCAGAAAAAAACCTATTTTTTTTCCACAGTCCTACTAGCTTTGGCAATATTGAGATTTGCGACCTAAAGAAATTTTTTCTACACCGGTTGTCCACAAGAGATAAAAATTTGTGGATAATATCGCTCGCCAAACCCAACGTCTACGCCCGACAGTTTCGACCTGTTCAGCCGTTAGGCTTACGGTCAGATTTGGCAAAGCTGAGTTGGTCCGGCACAGTGAATTGCGCAAATTTTATACTCGTCGTTGTATTCTTGTCCTGCTTGCTTGCTTACCGAGCACACACAGAGAGGAAGATTGTTCTTTGTCAGCTTCTTGGCGGGTGTGTGTGTACCGAGGATCCGAGCGGGAGCGTTTATAGCTGGATACACCAGGAATCCATGCTCAGGTAGGTGTTGCTAAGTAATTATGTTAGAATGTGTTGCGGTCTTTGATCAGGACGTAAGGACCATCGGGTATTACTGCCCATCTCGCCCCGGGATGTCGCTTTGCAAGCTGGTCTAGCAGCTTTTGGACAAGCCCAGCCGGATCTTGGATACCGCTGACTTTGTCGGTAGCTGGTGTTACATTGCATTTGGCCAGAATTTGTGGCTTGATACCATCGGTAACGAACAAAAGATTTTTTTTACCGATTTTTCTCAGTACATCGCACTGGACCTGCAGTTCCCATTGGTCACGCCGAACTTGTTTTCTGGAAAAAACATCTTTCATAAACTCTTCCCAGCGATGGCTGTACTGGAAAAGTATTTGTTGATAATCATCAGAGCCGATTCCTTCGCTACAGGAGCTGGCGATGACCATGGTACCGCCTGGCTTGATGATTGGTTGGGCAAAGATCATACCCTTGACCGCCTGATAAAACGTGGTATCCAGTGGGTAGCCACCGCCGCAAGTTACTATGATATCGTATGGCCTGACGTCAGATATAGTGCAGTGTTGTTCGAGCCAATCAACACCTTGTGCATGGGCTTGTTCGAAGTGGCCGCCGAAGACCGCCAGGATTTTTTTGTCCGGGTTCACGATAACATTGAGCATGAAATCCACACCGGCTGCACGGGCTACAGCCACAGCTTCCTGATGACACGGGTTGCCAGCCAGCACGCCAGCCCGAGTGTGAGGGTTTTCGAGTAAATCCGGCCCATGAAACTGCTGAATTGTTTCCAGATTAACCAGTCCCGGGCAGATTGACTTACGTCCGCCGGAGTATCCAGCCATCATATGCGGCTCAATGAAGCCGGTAATGATTTTTAAATCAGCTTGAAGGTATTCTTTGTTCACCCAGACCTGTTGACCGTGTGGTGTCGAGGCGTTTAGGCCTATCAAGGACTGCTTTTTGTCGGCCCGGTGATCTACCATGCGGTAGCTTTTGGCAATTCTTTCACCGACCAGCTCGATTTTTTCTTCGCTTGTGCTCGGCCGGTGCATTCCCGTGGCTATCAGGATGGTGATTTGTTCAGATTCGACCCCTGCGACCGCAAGTCCGTTTAATAGCGGCTCTAATAACAACTGATTGGGCACGGGACGGGTAATATCTGATATTACTACCACCACCTTCCCCTGCCGGCTCAGTTTGGAGGCCAGTTCGCCCAGCGGTTTACTGCCGATGGGCTTGGCCAGGGTCTCAATGATCGTTCCAATCGGATCCTTCAGCGGCTCAACTGGTGGTGATTGAATAACCCTGCTACCATCCGGAACTGTCAGGTCCAAGTGGCCTCGTCCGTATCTAATCCTAGTTTTCATAGATATATACCAATTCTCTATAACCTCTTCTGTTCAAATCGTAATCGAGACAGCAAGCCAATTCAAGCCCGCAGAGTCGGTTCATCCCTGAAGGCCGACTTTTCTGATGACTTTCGGCTGACAATCTGCCAAAATGGGCCAAAAGAAGTTGGCATTCTAAGCCTATGCATGTAAGGCGATTACAGGGTAAGAACGTGAAACGAGCGGTACAATTTGGCTCTGGCGGGATTGGCAGGGGATTTCTGGGTCAGCTTCTCAGCGAATCCGGTTACGAAATAGTCTTTGTGGATATAGACCGCAACTTGGTTGATTCTCTGAACCACCGCGGCAGTTATCCTCTGCAGCTCGTGGGTGATCGCAATGAGATTCTCACTATCACTAATATCCGGGCTGTTTTGGCCGAGCAAAAAGATGCCGTAGCCCAGGAGATCGCCCAGGCTGATTTTATCTGCACCGCCTCGGGTGTGCAGGCCTTGCCGGCCATCAGTGAGGTACTTGCCCTGGGACTGCAGGAACGCCGAAAAAACGGCGCCGATCCGGTGAATATCGTCATTTGTGAGAACCTCAACAGGGCTGCTGAGTATTTGCGGGACCTGCTGGTCCAGCAGAGTACGTGCCCCCCTGGGGACTATCTGGATGAATATGTTGGTTTGGTCCAATCGGTAGTCGCCCGCATGGCGCCTGTGCGCACGCCTGATATGATGGCCAAGGATCCCCTGCTGATTGTGGCTGAGTCTTATCCGTTCCTGCCGGTTGATGCAGCGGCCATTCGTGGTCGGATACCGGATATAAAAGGAATAATCCCAGCCGATAATTTCCAGGCCTATGTGAATCGTAAGCTCTACGTTCACAATGCTATGCACGCGATATGTGGCTATTTGGGTTATGCAAAGGGCCACGAATATGTCTGGCAAGCCGTTGCTGATCCTCAGATCAGGCAGGTTGTCGAATCCGCCATGGCCGACGTGTGCGAGGGTTTATCCAAAACGCATAATTTGGACCCGGTGGGCCTGGCTGAGAATGTCTATGATCTCTTACGGCGGTTTAGTTGTCAGGCCCTGGGTGATACTGTCGCCCGTGTGGCCGGAGATCCGATCCGTAAGCTCAGCGGACCCGGAGGGCGGCTCATTGGTTCCGCTTTGCTCTGTTTATCCCAGGGCATTGTGCCGGAGGGCATTGTTCACAGCATTGCCCTGGCCCTGCGCTACGATCATCCCGCTGACGAGTCAGCTGTGAAGCTACAGGCTATGATTAGTGATCAGGGCATTGATTCGGTCTTACAGCAGGTCTGCAAGCTGACCCCCGACCAGCAGCTTTACCGTCTTATTCGGGCCGAATACGAAAAAACCACAGGCCATACGGTAAAGTAGATTGATGAATCTTGATTTATACCACAGATTCTGCATAATGTATCGTTCTGTGTATTTCCACGGGCATACAGCCCTGGGGCCTTTGTTTAGGAGTTTCAGCGGATGACCAAGTCCTCGAACAAGACCAAAACCAGTGCAGCCAAGCCTGTTAATAAGCGTTCAGAGTGTTCTAAGGAACAAGCCCGACATTACTTGCGGCAAATGATGCACATCCGCAAGTTCGAAGACAAGATGATGGACCTCATGAGCAAGAACATTGCTCAGGGCGGCTCACACCTTTATGCCGGTGAAGAGGCCGTAGCTGTGGGGGCCATAGCGGCGATTCGGCCGGACGATTATATTGCCAGCACCCACCGTGGCCACGGCCACTGTGTGGCCAAGGGCGGAAAGCTCAATGAGCTAATGGCCGAGATACTCGGCAAGGCCACCGGATGTTGTGGCGGTAAAGGTGGCTCGTTGCATCTTGCAGACGTATCTACCGGCAATTTGGGAGCTAATGGCGTGGTCGCCGGCGGACTGGGCATCGCCACAGGGGCGGCCCTGTCCATAAAAATGCGTAAAGATGACAAAGTCGTGATCTGTTTCTTTGGTGACGGGGCTATGAATGAGGGCATCGTTCACGAGTGCATGAACATGGCCTCCAAGTGGGAGCTTCCCATTATATTTCTGGTCGAAAACAACCTTTACGGCATGAGTGTGGCTATTGCCCGTTCGAGTCGTCTGGAGGATCACACCAAAAGGGCCGTGGCTTACGATATGCCCAGTTCATCTGTTGACGGCCAGGACGTCTTGGCTGTTCGTGATGCCGTGGCCACCTGTGCCCAGCGGGCCCGGGACGGCAGGGGACCGTCTATGCTGGTGGCTAATACCTATCGCTATTATGGCCACAGCCGTTCCGATCCTCGTGCCTACCGTACCAGGGAGGAGGAGGCTTACTGGCACGATCGCGATCCCATTAAGCTTTTTAGTGCCCAATGTATCGAGACAGGCATATTAAGTGAGAACGAAGTCAAAGCTGTGGATGATTCTACTACCGAGGATATCGAGCAGGCCACTCAATTTGCCGTCGATAGTCCTATGCCCGAGGCCAGTGAACTCTATACCGATGTCTATGCATAAACCCTTGTGAGAACGTGGAGCCAATAGTGACTGCTAAAGAAACTAAACAAGACCAGCGGATTCTGACCTATGGCCAGGCAATTAATGAAGCCTTGGACCAGGAGATGGCTCGGGATCAGTCGGTTTTTGTCATGGGTGAAGATATCGCCATTTATGGTGGAGCCTACAGTGTTACCAAGGGGTTGTGGGAGAAATACGGCGACGAGCGGATTCGGGATACGGGTATTTCCGAGGGTGCTATCGTGGGTGCCGGCATAGGGGCCGCCATGACAGGAATGCGA
Source organism: Actinomycetota bacterium (assembly GCA_011682385.1). Lineage (GTDB taxonomy): Bacteria > Planctomycetota > Phycisphaerae > JAACET01 > JAACET01 > JAACET01. The sequence goes on from JAACET010000037.1 coordinate 14,500, forward strand.
CCGGTGGTGGAGATCATGTATGTAGATTTCATGACCCTGGTTATGGATCAGCTATGCAACCAGGCAGCCAAGCTGCGCTATATGTTTGGCGGAAAGATCAAGGTGCCGTTGACCATCCGCACCGAGGGTGGGGCCGGAAGAACTTTGGGCGCCCACCACAGCCAGTCCTTGGAATCCTGGTTTATGCACATTCCCGGCATAAAGGTAGTCATGCCCGCCACCCCTTACGACGCCAAGGGTTTATTGCTCTCCAGTATTCGCGACGATAACACCGTGGTTTATATTGAACACAAGATGCTCTACAACACCAAGGGGCCGGTCCCCGAAGGGGAGTATACTATCCCCATCGGCAAGGCTGAGGTCAAACGTCCGGGCAAGGACGTCAGTGTATTTACTTACTCGCGCCAACTGCTATTTTGTCAGGAGGCCGCCGAGGAATTAGCCAACGAAGGTATTGATGTGGAAATCGTCGACCTGCGAACTCTCTTACCGTTGGATGTGGAGACTATTGTCGAGTCGGTCCGCAAGACCAATCGAGCTGTCATCGTGGAAGAGGACACTATTACCGGGGGTTCCGGAGCTGAGATCGGTATGCGTATAGTGGAAGAAGCCTTCGATTATCTCGATGCCCCAGTAAAACGTGTCGCCGGCGCCGATGTACCCATGCCCAAGAGTGCGGCTCTGGAGTCTTTGGCCATCCCTTCTAAGCAGAGTATTATTAAAGGTATCAGGGAGGTACTGCAATGATACATGAGATCATACTTCCTATGCTCGGCGAGACCATGGATGAAGGTCAGATTACCGCTTGGCGCAAGGCTGAGGGTGATAAGGTAACCAAGGGTGAGCCGCTTTTTGAAGTCACTACCGACAAGGCCGCTTTTGAAGCCGAGTCTCCTGCCGATGGCTATCTGCGCAAGATACTTTTTGCCGCCTCGGAGACCCCCATTCCTATTACTACGTTGATAGGTTATATCAGCGACACTCCGGATGAGCCTTTGCCCAGCCAGAGCGAGACCGTACCGGACAAAGCCGTTCCCGCCAAGGCTACTGCCGAAGATGTGAAATCAGCGCCGATTCCTGCTGCCGACGATACGCAGCGGATTAAGATATCACCGTTAGCTCGCAAATTGGCCGCCCAGCACAACCTGGATATTGAACAGCTCCGTGGCAAAGGAACCGGACCAGGCGGAAGAATTACCAAGAAGGACGTTTTGGCCGTTGCTCAGTCTTCCCCCGTTGCCCAAGCCGCCCCAGCTCCGCCGGCCATAGGCCAAACACGTGAAGTACCCCTGTCTAAAATGCGGCAGGTCATTGCTCGGCGATTGTCACAGTCCAAGCAGACCATTCCCCATTATTATCTGACTGCCCAGGCTAAGGTTGACGACCTGATAAAACTCCGTATTGATTTAATCGACCCTGTCAAGAAGGCCTGTGGATCGCGCCTGACCTATACTGATCTGATAGTCAAGGCTGTGGGCTTGGCTCTTGCGGAGTTTCCCACCGTCAATGCCACCTTTGATGGTCAGAAAATCATTTTGGCTGAGCAGGCCAACGTAGGTATAGCTGTGGCTGTGCCCGATGGTTTGGTTGTGCCGGTTATCAAGGCTGTGGATGCTCGTCCGTTAGCTCAGATTGTTTCCGATCGCGCTGCCCTGGTGTCCAAAGCCCGTGCCAGAAAGCTCAGCCAGCAGGATATGTCCGGCGGTTCCTTTACCGTAACCAATCTGGGTACCCAACCGATCGATCAGTTCGCAGCCATTATTAATCCCCCTGAGGTGGCCATTTTAGCTATCGGCCAGATAACCAAGGTGGCCCTTGTTGACGACGCCGATCACGTCGTGGTGGGCTCTATAATGCACATGACTCTCTCAGCCGATCACCGTGTCGTGGATGGAGCCGTCGGTGCGGAGTTCTTGGCCAAACTGATCGATATCCTGGAAGGCCCCTATCAATTACTGACCCAGGGCATCTGATCAACCTAGATTGCTTTGGGTGGGAATACATGCCTGAGCTAACCCTTGACAGTCCCGTACAGTTCGTCAAGGGGGCTGGCCCCTCTCGTGCAGCCCTGTTAGCCCAAGTGGGCATCAACACCGTTGCCGATCTTCTGACCCATTGGCCACGCGACTATCAGCACCGCCCTGAAGTCATCGACATCGCTCAGTTGGGCCCCGACACCGAAGCCGCGGTTTCGGGTGTTATTGAGAAGATAAACTTTCACCGTTTTGGCCGATTACCTCGCTTGGAGGTGGAATTAGCCGACGATACCGGCTCCTGTCGGCTGGTCTGGTTTCACGGCGGATACCTCCGCAAACAATTCACAGTTGATCAACGTTTGTTGGTCTGGGGAAAGGTCCAGAGCTACGACAATATTCTGCAGTTTGCCAATCCCAAATTTGAACTGCTTACAACCGACGACGCAGATCCCGCTCAACTGGCTGGCCGAATTGTACCTGTCTATCCCGCCATTGCTTCGCTGAGCTCTGCCATGCTCGCCAAGCTCATCAGCCGATCCCTTAATGAGTTAGTCAGCCAACTGCCCGAGTGGTTTACGCCGACTTTCCGCGCAGCTCGAGACCTGCCCAGCCGTTCACAGGCCTATCGCTGGATGCACGCACCGGCTTCAGCCGAGCAACCCAAGTTAGCTCGGCGTCGCTTGGTTTATGATGAGCTTTTTCTTATGGAGTTGGGCATTGCTCTGCGCCATTGGCACAATCGGCACGGCCCGGAGGCTATAGCTTTGCCCAGTTCGGATGAGATTGAGAAACGCATCCGAGCCCGTTTTCCTTTTGAATTGACCGTCGGCCAGGAAAAGGTCATCGCCGAGATCACCGCTGATTTAGCCGGTTCCCGCCCTATGAACCGTTTGTTGCAGGGGGATGTGGGTTCCGGAAAAACCGTCGTAGCTTTACATGCCGTTTTGTTGGCTGTAGCCAACTCCACGCAGGCAGCTATTATGGCCCCCACGGAGATTTTGGCTGAGCAGCACTTTGAGCGGATCGAAAAGTACCTGGCCGGCTCGCGCGTTCGCCGGGTTTTGCTCACCGGAGGTCTGACCGGCAAAGCCAGAACCAACTTACTTGCCAAGATCGCCGACGGCGACTTTGACATAGTTGTCGGCACCCAGGCTCTATTAGAAAAAGACGTGCTCTTCAATCGTCTGGGATTGGTTGTTGTTGACGAGCAGCACAAGTTTGGTGTTCGTCAGCGAGCTCGCGTTCGAGCTAAAGGGACAGCTCCACACTGTCTGGTGATGACAGCTACGCCCATCCCTCGGACTTTGGCTCTGACGGTCTTTGGCGATTTGGATGTTTCTGTTTTGGATGACTTCCCCCCTGGCCGAAAACCTGTGACTACTCGCTTAGTCCCGCCGAACAAAACCACGGAAGCCTTCGAGTTCGTGCGTAAACAATTGGCTGCGGGCAGGCAAGGTTACGTAGTCTATCCCCTGATAGATCTCGGCGACGACAGCAGTCTCAAAGCCGCTACCGATGAGGCCGACAGACTCCAGCGGGAAGTCTTCCCCGAATTCACTGTAGGTCTAATTCATGGCCGTATGAGTACCAGTGAGAAAGAAGGGGCCATGAGCCGATTTCGGGCCGGTGATATTAATCTCCTGGTATCTACCGTGGTCATCGAGGTCGGTGTGGACGTACCTAATGCCACGGTTATGGTTATCGAAAACGCCGAGCGGTTTGGCTTGGCTCAACTACATCAGTTACGCGGACGCATAGCTCGCAGCTCACACAAGGGTTTTTGCTTGGTATTCGCTCGTCCGACTACCGAGGACGCCCAGCGCCGCTTGGATATTTTAACGGCAACTTCGGATGGCTTTCGGATTGCCGAAGAGGATCTGCG
>JAACET010000123.1 GCA_011682385.1 Actinomycetota bacterium
CCGTCTGGCCAACGATCAGTTCACCGCCAACATGGTGTATCTCAGGGGGGCCTTCGCCTCCTTCCATGCGTTTCTTAAGCACTTGGCCGGCCAAGCGTCCCATTAATTCCCTGTGATAGTCTATGGTCGTAAAGTCAGGGATACCGAAAGGTAAACCTTCCCCGCGGAGGCCTGAAGCAACAGCTACATCATCCGGCACCTTAAGACCTCGTTCCTCCAACGCCGCAATAGCCCCAAGAGCAGCATAGTCATCATTGCAAATGAGCATTTTCAGCCGTTCGCCTTTCGTCAGAAGTGAGCTGACAAAATCCTTATAATCTTTGATTAGAGCTTCTAAAGAATAGTCACTCAGATGAGGAAGCATTAAAGGATCATATATATATTCGCCTGTAATTTTAGCGCCTCTATCTTCCAGCCATTGGTGCACACATTCCTGGAATACGTCTCGGCCAGGGGCGACGTGGGGGGTTGTCAGAAGCAACTGAAATTCTCGGTACCCCCTATCCAAAAGGTACTGGCACAGTTTCTCCGCGCCTATTTGAACACCTTTGAACACTCGGTCACAATCCAAAACTTGATCATCGACGCCTGAACCAATAACCACGCAGGGAATGTTTTTTGCCGCAATCGACTTAAATTCATCCGGGCAAACTCCCTGCGGCAATGGGAGTATAACTATCCCGCCGGGGGGTAATTCTATGAGGTGTTTCATAGCTAAGCGGTATCTCTGCCCGTCCATCAGGCTGCAGTGCACAACTAATACCCGGTCCTGGCCTCTGATCCCTTCCGTTAAACCTTTCGCATAGGCATTAGTTGTTTCGCGAATAACCGGCGTAACAAAAGCAACCTGACGAGAGTTAAGTGCCCTATCGGTATGCTTCGTTTCCTGGACAAAATAACCACGCCGGGCGTGACAACGGATAACTCCACGTTTTTCCAGTATCTTCAAGCCCCGTGCGACTGTTGACATTCCCAGGCTGGATGACTTCATGATACTTCGAATCGAGGGAATCGCATCGCCTGCACGTAACCCACCAGAGCTAATCTCGGACTCTATACTCTCCGCAAACTGTTCGTGCTTTGACATAATCTTCAGAGTGGATATATCAGAATCTCCTTGCGAAACTATCAATGTCTTTATATCAGCATACAGTATATTCATTAAAATACAATAGACAATTGCCTAAGCTTTCATCATAATATGGCAGAGTTCTTATTTATAACTGCTTTTAGATACATATTTTAAGTTGCTTGTCCAAAGCCAAAATATATATTTATATTGGTAGCCCCTCCAGGACATTTATCATGATATTACGACGCCTGGGTAAGTTTTTGGTCACAAAACGTCTCTTGTGAGTCAGAGCTGAGGAAAAAGCAGGTAAGTCTTATCATCTCAAGAGGTTAGAAGCAAGCTAACAACAGTTGGCGATAGCAGCACCCGAATCTTCTGGTCCCCGAGCCGGAGTCATCTGCCGCTGATGCCAAATGACGATTGTCTCGGCATTAGGCAGCAACGTGTACTTGGGCCATGGGCACGACGTCTTCAGGATTTACTCACGATCCATAAGTCCTTGTATTGTAGTCAGGATGGAATTCCCGGCATCCACACGAGTCATTGGCGGCCACAAAATTGCCCCTTAGAACAAACCAGCGTGAGACATCTAGGAGGCGTCGAGACCGATTGCTTGTCGGGGGTTCTCCATCATCAGTTTGCGAATTTGCTCGTCATGTAAGCCAAGTTCGTTACGCAGATTCGCTTCGCTCTGGCGCATGCTCAGGGCTGAGCCGATTAGATGCGAGCCATCCGGCGAACGAACGGCAAGATCGTCGCCGATGAGAACATCCCATCGCCCAAGCGTATAACGGCCCGGACCCAGGCCGGCAGCAGCCATGGCATCACTGACTATTACGCAGCGATCAAAGCCGGCGAGCCTAAGGATATTATTCAACACGAAGTAAGGCAAATGAATGCCGTCGGCTATGAGTGTAAAACAAAGCTTGTCCGATAAGGACAAGGCCCGTTGGATGATATTATCGTGGCGATCCATCTCCGTCGGACAGCCGTTGCCCAGATGCGTAAACATGGAAAGCCCGGCGCGGGCAGCAATGGCCAACTCATCCAGCGTCGCATTGCAATGGCCGGCCGAGACTACCACGTCTTGTTCCCTGAGCATTTTTGTAACTGCCAGGCCCTCGTCGCGTTCCGGGGCCAAGGTTACAATGCGAGTCAGGCCAGCGGCTGCATCCAGCAATCTTTGCATGTCATCCACATTGGCCGGCTTGATAGCGTCGGCAGGATGCGCCCCACGGTAACCAACTGCTTCGTTAATAAAAGGACCTTCGATATGGATTCCGGCTATTATCTGCTTTGCTGGTGAATCTTTCTCACGTAGTCGACTCAGATTACGCAGTCGATTACACATCAGGCCAATCTCGTCGGTCATTATTGTAGCCAATATGCCCGTAACGCCGTCACTCTGAAGAGCGGAACAGGCCTTGTGCAAACCTTCGCCGGTCAGAGCGTCGTTATTGAAATCGACTCCACCGTAACCGTTAACCTGCAAATCAAAGTATCCGTCTTTGTCTTTCATGTTTTCTAGACTCAAACAGGTAAAGAACCGGCGATTTCTTCTAACACGCTGAGCCCATCGAGCAAGGCATCTTCCGTAATTGTCAGCGGTGGGTTTATCTTTATAGCACAGCCGCCGACGCCGACAGGAGCGAAAAGCATCACACCTTTCTGAACAGCTTGCCGTACCATCTCCCAGGCCGACTCAGGGTCAGGCTCGCTTGTTCCCCGTTTGATGAACTGCAAAGCACCAACCAGGCCGATTGCCGCCCAATGACCAACCTTACCTTTACTGGCTTCGGTAATTCGCCTGCAACCATCGGCTAACACCGGATCGAGTTTAGCGGCATTTTCCACGAGGCTTTCCCTTTCGATAACCTCAAGATTCGCCAGCGCAGCAGCGGCACATATCGGATTGGCTGAGTGTGTACTGGTCATTTCTCCGGGACCGTACATATCCATAAGCTCATCTGTCCCCAGCACAGCCGAGGCCGGCATACCGCCGGAGAGACCCTTACCACAGGCCACCAGGTCCGGAACAATCCCATAGTGCATAAAGCCGAAAGGCTTGCCCGTTCGTCCGAAACCAGCCTGGACTTCGTCGAAGATAAGCACAGCCTTGTGCTCGTCGCACCACTTGCGTAGGGCTTGGGCGTATTGCTTAGGCATGAGCGTTGCATTACAGCCCTGATAAGTCTCGCTCATTACGCCGCAGACGTCGTCGGAGTTGATACCTTTTTCAGAAAGCGAACTTTCAAAAACCTCAAAGTCGATGTTCTCTTGGCGGAAGCCGTCAGGGAACGGAACCTGCACAAAACGTGAATCTTCACCGCCCAACCAACTCTTAAGGGCCGGCGAACCACCAGCCAGCTGAGCTCCCATAGTTCTGCCGTGAAAGCCGTTTTCAAAAGTGACCAGAATGCTTTTCTTCTTACCGCCGATCTGGAGGCCACGAGTGCGGGCCAGCTTAATGCAGCATTCGGTAGCTTCCGAACCGGTAGTAAGCAGGAAGACCCGCTTCAGCGGGGCCGGCAACATGCTGGTGAGCTTTTCGATCAGCTTGACACGGATCTCGGTCGCAAAGCAATAGGCGTGGTACATGCCCCGACCAGCCATCTCCTGAATGGCCTTGACTATCTCGGGCCGACCGTGCCCGGACGAAGTAACCAATACACCGGAGGAAAAATCCAACCATTTATTACCGTAAGGGTCGTAAATGGTGAAATCTTCACCGCGGTCCCAGATAACCGGCGGCTGACCACCCATGGAACGTGACTCAAGATCGCGCAGCTTCTCCAACAGACTGATTGACTCGGGCACCGGTATCTGCGTACAGATTGTACGATACTTCGTCTTAACTGGGGCAACCGACTCCGGCACTAATGGAAATTCTTTCGTGGCCACGCTTGTTTTCCTTTTTTTACTTTATTGTTTTTCAGTACTTACGAAATTTGACGCTTCCGGTTTCATAATCGATTTCGACTTCCCGACTGTTGTTTAATATGCTCATGCGTACCGCTTCGATAACCAATTCGTTATAGCTGCTATTGGTTGGCGTGGCCATTATGCCCTCCGTATCCAACTGCTTAATGAATTTCTGCCGCTCGGCAAGGTCCGCCATAGCAGCAGCCTTGCATCCGGCTTTGATGATGTATTCGGCACTGCGATGGCCGTAGCCGATGGGCACGAGTCCTTCGCCGCCTTGATCGATCAACTGGAAATAATCAGGATTCGGTTCAGCATAGACCGTGTCACCCGGCTCGTCGCCGGCTGCGGTGTAGCTGGCCTTGACGCCTCGATACTGATCGGAGTGCACCAACATAGCTGCGTCCTTTTCGCCCTGACACCACATGGCTAGACCTTGATAGTTTCCACCAGCAGCGGCATTGGGCGAACCTATGGCATCAACTATACTCAGCGAAGCGCCGTTCTCCCAGATAACTCGGCCATCGGTCCAGAGAAAACCCTCTCGGCCATTAGGGTATTTATCCACGATGCCATACACACTTACCGATTTTGGTTTCAGGCCGGTGATGAAGGCCACAAGGTCTACATAATGACAGCCAACATAGGTGAACATGTCGCTGTTCTCACATGTACACCAGTTCTGGAAGTTCGAGTCACGATAGTACCAAGGCTCTATCATCTGCGCCTGAGCCAAGCGGAACTCGCCCAGCTTGCCGGAGCGATAGGCCTTGCGGGCCATCAAGTTGCGATAGTCGAATCGCTTGTGATACTCCACGCCGACAACCAGGCCACGCTTGTAAGCAAGCTCAGCGATCTGTTCAGCCTGTGCATATTCCAGCACCAACGGCTTTACGATACAAACGTGCAGGTCATTTTCGATGGCCTCCTTGAGGATTCCGTAGTGCAGATGATCCGGAACAGCGATGACCACTATGCTTTGCTTTGGGGCTGCGGCAAGGACCTCCTTATAGAGGTTCGGAAACTTCTCGGTCAGGTCCACTTTAGCCGGATCGGGATACGGTCTTATACTCTGTCCGGGAAAAGCCTTTTTCAAAGTCTCATCCTCTTGGATTCTCTTAATCGGCTCAGCGTCCAGGGCGCAGAGGTGAATATCGCCAACCACGTTTTCCCGTTGGAGATGATAAATTGTAGGCAAAAGCTGAATGCGAGTAATCATGCCCCCGCCAACAATAATTACCTGCGGCTTCTTACTCATGGCAACTTTCTCCTGAAAAGGTCAGACAGCCTTCCGTTGGGCTGTTCGATTGTACTTTCTCATGTAGTCCAAGTGCTTTGCGAGTATCCTGCGGCCGGCCTTGGCGTTGCCTTTTTCCAGGGCTGTCAAAAGCTTGCCGTGATGATCCAAGGCCCGTTCCTCTTCGCCTTCATGTTGGCTTGTGAATACCGATGAAAACCTGTGATATTCATAAATGGCCTGGAAGGCTGTGATGAGAACCACATTCCCGCTGGCCCGCACCAAGGCCCGATGGAACTGCATATCGAGCCTCAAGAATTCCGGTAGATCATCAATAGCTGAGGCCATCTCCTCCACCA